>JALWSY010000174.1 GCA_027083035.1 Sulfurimonas sp.
GAGTTTCGCTTATCTGTGACTTGGATGTAGATTCTGGTGGTGTAGAGGGAGTTGTAGGTTACAATGCTGCTGGTGCATTTAAAATTTCTTCGCTTCCTGAAGCAGATTTAGCAGTACCGGCTCTTAATCAGCAGGAGGGAAGTGTGGTAAGTATCGATAATCGTCTGCTTCCTTTGAATGCTGCAGTTACTTTTGAGGGATATGAGTTAAATGATTTAGCCTCTGCCCTTGGCATTGTAAAAGAGTTTACTATCTCCTATACACAAGAGTTGCCAAAAGAGCATGGGTTTAAGGGTATCGCTTTTGATGATTTAGAGAATTTCCTCTCACCATATGGTGAAGATATCCGTGGATATCTGCTTGATGAAGTTGAGTGTGAAGCAGATGGAGAGTTAGAGCCTATAGATGACCTTCCTGAATTTAATGGTACGGTTGTCTATAACTCTAATCCTGTCCTGCAATTTAACACTTATACCAACATCACTAAGCAGTTGGAGCGTGATACTTCCCTGAGAGGCTCAGCACAGTTTAGTGCGGCAGCAAAGATTAGTGATGGTGATAAAGTAGAGATAAGTTTTAATGGAGAGACACTTCAGAGAGTCTTTAAGTTAGATCCAGAGTTAAAAGGAACAATAGCACTCAATCCTACCTTTGATAGGGAAGTTGATGCTAGTAGTTATAAATTTCTTAAATCCAAAATAATGAGAGTAGTATAATGAGTAAAATAGCCATAAATATTGATGGAAAGGAGATAGAGACGCAAGAGGGTGAGTATATTTTAAATGCTGCTCGCGCGAACGATATCTTTATTCCGGCAATTTGTTACTTGACGCGATGTAGTCCGACTCTTGCTTGTCGTATCTGTCTTGTTGAAGCTGATGGAAAACAGGTGTATGCTTGTAACGCCAAAGCAAAAGATGGAATGAACATTACAACAAGTACAGAGACGATTGAGAAAGAGAGACGCGCAATTATGGAAGTGTATGATGTAAATCATCCACTCCAGTGTGGTGTCTGTGATCAATCAGGAGAGTGTGAACTTCAAAACTATACCTTAGAGATAGGTGTTGATTCACAAACTTATGCAGTAAAAGATGTAGATAGAAGTGCTCATGATTGGGGTCACCTGCACTACGATCCGGGTCTTTGTATCGTATGTGAGCGTTGTGTTACTGCATGTAAGGATATGATTGGAGATAACTCTTTAAAAACTATTGCTCGTGGTGCTGATCCACTCAATGCAGAGTTTAAAGAGAGTATGCCAAAAGATGCCTATGCTATGTGGAACAAACTCAACAAATCTGTAATTGGTCTAACAAACGGTACAGATGTACTTGATTGTACATCGTGTGGTGAGTGTGCAGCAGTATGTCCAGTAGGTGCATTGGTTGATACACACTTTATGTACAAATCAAATGCATGGGAGCTTACACAGATTCCTGCAACGTGTGGACACTGTTCAGCAGGATGTCAAATCTCTTATGATGTGAAGCATACAAGTATAGAGAATCCAGAGGATAAGATTTACCGTGTTATGAATGAGTGGAACTATGTATCTCTGTGTGGTGCTGGTCGTTATGGGTTTGATTACCAAAATGCTGATGTGATTAAAGATGAAGAGGCTTTTGAAAAGGCAGTAGAAGCTTTCAAAAAAGCAGATACTATTAAGTTTACATCTACTATTACAAATGAAGAGGCACTTATCTTAGAGAGACTCAAGGAGAAGTTTGGATATAAACTTATAAATGATGAAGCAAAATCATTTCAAAAGTTTTTACATGACTACTCAGATATTAGTGGCACGCGGCTCTACGGAAGTGATTTAAAAGAGATGATGAACTCTAACTTTATTGTAAGTGTTGGAACGGCGATTAAGACAGATAATCCAAATGCAAGATATTCACTCAATAACTCGCTAACAGTAAATAAAGGTGCAGCACTCTATTTTCACCCACTCTCTGATCCAATCATAGATGGGCTTGGAAAAAATATCTTAAGTGTCAATCATAAACCATTGCAGGAGGAGAGTGTACTCTATCTTCTTTTAGATCTCTTCGCAGATAAAGAGAAGCTACCAAAAGAGATTACTGAGTATCTTGCATCATTTCACTCTATGAAAACTGTTACAGTTACTGAAACTATCAAAGAGAAGGTAGTTGAGATTGTTAAAGAGAAAAAAGTAAACGAAGAGACAGGTGAAGAGGAAGAGGTAGAGGTAGAGAAGTCTAAAATGGTACCGAAGAAAGTAAGTAAAGAGGTAGAGGTTGATGATAACAGACTCCTTACTATACTTGGTATCAATGACAAGTTTAATGAGACTTTAGAGAAGTTTTTAAAGAAAAAAGATAGTTTCTCTCTTGTTGTTGGACCAGATCTCTATAACCATCCTAACTCAAAAAATATAGCGCGTCTTGTTGCTCTGCTTGAGAAGTATAGTGAGTTTAAACTTGTAATGATTCCAACGCTTACAAATACGCTTGGTGTTTCACTTATCAATGAACTCTCAGATGAAGCGGGAAGCTACTCTATTGGTTACAATACAAAAGGTGACTTTACTTTGAGTGCTTTAGGTGATGGTGATTTAGATATGCCTGCTATTAATCAGCAAGAGGGGACACTTACAAGTATTAACAAGCGTGTAAATCCTACAAATCAAGCGATTGGTTATGGTGGATATGAGCTAAATGATATCGCAAAAGCGTTAGGTTTGGAGCTTGAAGAGACGATTGATTATACAAAAGAGTTACCAACTCACAGAGGTTTCTCTGCTGTTGCATTTGATGATCTTCCGGATTATTATACGAATGCCGGTGAAGAGATTCGTGGCTATGTACTCAAAAATATGGGTAGAAGAGTATCAGCTGATGAAAGTGTGAACACAATAGATGAGACACTTGTTATGGAAAATGATATAATATATCTAGCTAATCCTGTAAGACAGTTTACTGACTTTACAAAAAAGACTACTAATCTTGATGAGGAGAGTGGAGTTTATATGAGCGAAGAGAGCTTGTCTAAGTCCGACTTTAATGAGGGGGACGCTGTTGTTGTGAAAACTGCAAATGGTGAACTGACATCTAAGATAGTAAGCGATAATAAAATTGCTGGTGACATTGTGGTGTTACCAACATTTGATTCAAATCTAAACTCAGAGGCTTTAGTGAATGGTTACCGTTTTGCAACAGCTTCGATAAAAAAGGTGTAATATATGGAGACAGCATATTTAATAGAGACGATTATTAAGGTTGTTGTTATACTTTTAGTGTTCTCGGCACTAGCGGGTATAGGGACATACTTTGAGCGTAAGGTACTTGCATTTATGCAGCGTCGTTTAGGACCTGTAAATGTTGGTCCTTTTGGACTTTTACAGGTTGGTGCTGATGGTATCAAGCTGTTTACAAAAGAGGATATTATACCTACAAATGTTGTAGCACCTATCTTTAAAATAGCACCGGTAATTACTGCTGCAACTGCTTTTATGGCAGCAGCAGCAATCCCTTTTTTACCACAGTTTGATATTTTTGGATATACAGTTCATCCAATAGTATCAGATATTGATGTTGGTATTTTATATATTCTTGGTGTAATGGCAGTTGGTCTTTTTGGACCTATGCTTGGTGGTATGGCATCAGCAAATAAGTTTTCACTACTCTCAGCTGCTCGTGCTGCTGCTGTATTTATCTCTTATGAAGTTGTTACTGGTCTTGCTATATTGGCACCGATTATGATGGTTGGCTCTTTATCTTTGATAGACTTTAACAACTACCAAGTAGAGCATGGCTGGATAGTATGGTCACAACCTGTAGCGTTTGTGCTTTTTTGGATTGCAGCTTTTGCTGAAACTGGTCGTACACCATTTCACTTGATTGCTAATGATCATGAGATTATTGATGGATTTGGTACAGAGTACTCTGGTATGAGATGGGGTCTTTTCTTCATCGGTGAGTATGCAAATATGTTCTTTATCTCATTTGTAATTCCTATCCTTTTCCTTGGTGGTTTTGGTGATGGTAGTTTCTTAGGTGCAATGGCACTTCTTGGAAAAATGGCATTCTTCTTCTTTTTCTTCCTATGGACAAGAGCTGCATGGCCAGATGTAAGACCTGACCAGTTAATGTGGTTATGTTGGAAAGTGCTTATGCCGGTAGCTGTGATAAATGTTGTTATCACTGGCTTGGTAATGATGTTTTAAGGGATGGATATGGAACAGTTTAATAATAGAAATGTAGCTGAAGGTGGTTACTACTTAGTTGATATTGAAGAGTATCCAACTGATGGTTGGGGTAAGTTTAAGCGTGTTGTGAAAAGAACATTCAGAGGGGAACTTTTTGTTGGTCTTTGGGTAGTGCTTCGTGAGATGATTCGCTTCGATATTCATACAATTCAGTACCCTGAAGAGAAGATGCCAATTGGACCGCGCTATCGTGCAGTTCATGAGATGAAGCGTCTTTGGGAGTCTGATACTGAGCGTTGTATCGGGTGTGGACTCTGTGAGAAGATTTGTATCTCTGATTGTATTCGTATGGATACTCGTATTGATGAGAACTCTCGTAAAGAGGTAACAGAATATACGATTAACCTTGGTCGCTGTATCTTTTGTGGATACTGTGCTGAAGTTTGTCCAGAGCTTGCTATTACACATGGTGGAGAGTATGAAAATGCTTCTGATCAGCGTGAACACTTTGTAGATTATGAGTATATGTTAACTCCGATAGATGTGATGAAACAGAATGCTCAAAAAGAGTTCGAAGGTTTTGGTGCTATTACACCACATGAAGATGAGCGTGTTAAGAAAACACCTCTTGCGTATTAAGGAGATTGAATTATGTTTGAAGCGGTAGCGTTTTACCTGTTTGCATTTTTAACAATTGCAATGTTTTTTATAACAGTTACAACATCTCAAGCGCTCTATGCACTTAGTGCATTGGCTGCGGGGATGATATTTATATCAGGATTTTTCTTTATTCTTGGTGCGGACTTTTTAGGTGCTGTACAGATTATTGTCTATACAGGTGCAGTAATGGCACTCTATGCTTTTGGTATGATGTTTTTTGATACTACAAGAGAGGTAAAAGAGAAGAAAGGGAACAAGTTTATAGTAGTTGGTTTAGCAACACTTTCAGCTGTTTTAGTAGTAGCGATATTTGCAGCTCCTATGCTCTCTAGTAATGTACTCGCACTTTATCCTGCTATAGAAGGTGCTGGAAATACACAATCGGTTGGTTTGGTGCTTTTTACAAAGTACCTTATTCCATTTGAAGTAGCAGCAATAATGCTTCTTGTAGCAATGGTAGCTGGTATTGTACTAGCAGGGAAGAAGATGGATTTATCTCTTACTCTTTTAAATGCTGAAGAGATTGAGCAGATGGATGCAGAAATTAATAAAAAGGTACTTTCATGATGGAAATTGGTTTAAATCACTATTTAATTCTATCTACGATTCTATTCGCTATTGGTTTAGTGGGTGTAATGCGCAGAAAGAATTTGCTTTTACTATTTTTCGCAACGGAGATATTACTCAACTCTGTAAATATCGCTTTTGCTGCGATTTCACACTACTATGGTGACTTGACTGGACAGATGTTTGCATTTTTTGTAATTGCAATCGCTGCATCAGAGGTAGCTGTAGGACTTGGTCTTTTGATTGTTTGGTATAAACGCCATGGAACAATTGATCTAGAATCTATGACAAGTATGAGAGGATAAATTATGGAAAAATATCTCTATATTGCACTGTTTGCACCACTAGTGAGTTCTCTTTTTTCAGCACTCTTCACGGCAACACCGAAGAAGCAGTTTGTTGGAATAGTTGCGAGTTTTTTAATTTTCTCTGCATTCGTTTCAAGTTATATACTTTTGGGACACATTATGGATGGAGGCGAGCCGATTCATGTTGAGATGATGACTTGGATGGCTACGGGTAACCTTTATATTCCATTTGGCTTTGTAGTAGATCAGATATCTGTTACTATGATGATGGTTGTTACTCTTGTTTCTACTATTGTTCATATCTACTCTATTGGGTATATGGATCACGATAAAGGGTTTAATAGATTCTTTGCATGGCTTTCAGCTTTCGTTTTTTCTATGATGATTCTTGTAATGAGTGATAACTATGCAGGTCTTTTCATCGGTTGGGAAGGTGTTGGTCTTTGTTCTTGGGGTCTTATTGGTTTCTGGTTCCACAAAGACATTGCTACATGGGCAGCAAACGAAGCGTTCATTATGAACCGTATCGCTGACCTTGGAATGTTAATCGGTCTCTTCTTAGTCTATTGGAATACGGGTACACTTCAGTATGAGGGTGCTTTTGCTGCATTCGCACAGCTAGATACTGCAACACTTACTTGGATTGGTATCTTCTTATTTATTGGTGCCATGGGTAAATCAGCGCAGTTCCCACTCCATACATGGCTTGCTGATGCGATGGAGGGTCCTACACCTGTTTCTGCGCTTATTCACGCAGCAACGATGGTTACAGCGGGTGTATATCTAGTAATCCGTTCAAATGAGCTTTACTCTCTAATCCCTCATGTAGGTCTCTTTATTGCATCACTGGGTGCTTTTGTAGCACTCTTTGCTGCATCCATGGCACTTGTAAATCGTGATATGAAGCGTATCATTGCATACTCTACACTTTCACAACTTGGGTATATGTTCGCGGCTGCTGGACTTGGAGCTTACTGGGTGGCTCTTTTTCACCTTATGGCGCACGCATTCTTTAAAGCACTACTCTTCTTAGGTGCTGGTAATGTTATGCACGCTATGCACGATGAGCTTGATCCGTTTAAGATGGGTGGACTCAAGAAGGTGATGAAGTGGACTTGGATCATGATGACAATCGCTTCTTTAGCACTAGCGGGAATCTTTCCATTTGCAGGTTTCTTCTCAAAAGATACAATTTTAGAAGCGGCATTTGCTGAGCATCACATGGTTATCTATGGTGTGCTTCTTTTCACCGCAGGTCTGACAGCATTTTACTCATTTAGACTTGTAGCACTAATCTTTCACGGTGAAGAGCGTTACAAGATTTTTGGCATTCATCCACATGAGGCGTATAGATTTATGCTAATAGCAATGAGTCCACTTTTAATCTTAGCAATGATTGCAGGTGTATTTCAAGCACCATTCTTTGAAATGGTTGAAGAGATTTTAGGTGCTGCTGAGTATCATATTCACTCCCATGTAACACTCTGGATTATGTTAGTTGGAACACAAATTTTTGTTGGTCTTGCTATTTTATACGCATACAAAAAATATGGAACATGGAGTAGTGTACCAGATGGTAGCTCTAAAATGGAGAACTCATTTATATATAAACTACTTTATAATCAATACTACATTCCGTATGCGTATGAAGAGTATATTGTGAAGCCTTATAATGAAATTTCTGAAATTCTTTGGACAAAAGTAGATCAAAAAATTGTTGATGCAAGTGTTGATGGTATAGCTGGCTTCTTCTACAGTGCTGGTGAAAACACAAGAGATATGCAGAGTGGAAATCTATCTACTATGTTAAAATGGATGGTAGCGGGTATAATTATACTGTTATCATTAGCTGTTGTTTTTGGATTAGCAGCTAGATATTCTGGTGAGATAATGGCTATCTTATCAGGCTTAGGAGTTTAGTATATGTTAGATCATATTTTAAGTATTTTAATTTTCTTTCCGGCACTTGCGGGTATTTTAGGATTTATGATTGATAAAAAGAGTATTCGTGCTTACGGTATAGCTGTAGGTTTTGTTGAATTTGCTCTCTCTTTATGGCTCTGGTTCGCATTTGACTCAAATGTTTCTGGTATGCAATTTATGGAGAATCTTCCGTTGATTCCATCGTTTGGTATCAACTATATTCTTGGTGTTGATGGTATCTCTCTTTTTATTATCATCTTAGCAGCATTTTTTACGATGATAGGTATTGCATCACTCACTAAGACGAAAAATGAAAAGAACATGATTATTACGCTTCTTTTCTTGCAAATGACAATGATTGGTGTTTTCTCTGCCCTTGATGCAATTGTGTTTTATGTATTTTGGGAACTCTCTTTGGTACCTATGCTTTACATCATCGGTGCATGGGGTGGACCACTTCGTATCTATGCATCAATCAAGTTTTTCCTCTATACATTTGCAGGTTCACTTGTTATGCTTGTGGGTATGCTCTTTATGGCTTACTTCTTCTACCAGGCAACAGGTACATGGTCATTTGCAATATTAGATTGGTACAGACTTATCCTGCCTGAATCGTTTCAACTTTGGCTTTTTGTGGCATTTTTCTTTGGTTTTGCTATCAAGGTGCCTATGTTTCCATTTCATACATGGTTACCATATGCACACGGTCAAGCACCAACAATCGGTTCGGTTATACTAGCGGCGATTCTTCTAAAAATGGGTACTTACGCATTTATCCGTTTTTCATTGCCACTCTTTCCTGATGCGTCGGTGTTCTTTATGGTGCCAATCGCTGTGATTGCAATCATCATGATTATTTATACTGCGATGGTAGCGTATGCACAGAAGGATGTGAAGCAGGTTGTTGCTTACTCATCAGTATCACACATGGGTGTTATCATTCTTGGTACTTTTGCACTCAATGTAGAGGGTATCTCTGGTTCTGTCTTTTTGATGATAGGTCATGGTGTCGTCTCGGGTGCGCTCTTCTTGCTTGTTGGTGTTATTTACGATAGAAGACATACAAAGCTTATGAGTGAGTTCGGTGGTTTAGCGCATGTTATGCCTCGCTATGCAACTATCTTTGGAATTATGCTTATGGCTTCTGTGGGTATGCCTTTAACTATCAACTTTGTTGGTGAGTTTTTAAGTCTTCTTGGATTTTATGAGCAATCTCATATCTTAACACTTCTAGCTGGTATTGCTATTATCGTTGGTGCTATCTATATGTTGAGTGCATACAAAAAAATGTTCTTTGGTAATATTACGAAAGATGAGAACAGAGAGTTAAAAGATGTAAATAAACGAGAACTTTTAGCGCTTATTCCTCTCTCTATTATTACTATCTGGTTAGGAATCTATCCAAAACCAATTTTAGAGCCAATTAACAACTCTGTAGAGGCAGTTGTGCAGCTTATGCATAACAAATCTACGACTGTGGAAGCTAAAGAGAGAATACCGAATGTCTCAGGTATTGTAATTAGCAAAACTTCAACTAGGGAGGCACACTAATGTTAAGTCCTATCAATGTTTCATTAGAATCTTTAAATTTAATCACATTAGCGCCAATGCTTATACCGGTAGTGGGTGCTTTGCTGATTCTTGTGATTGATATCTTAAAGGGTGGTTTAGATAGATCACTCTATGTTGTACTGAGTGTACTTTTCCTAGCACTAGACTTTGGTGCGCTTCTTGATTCTGCGGGTGTTTTTGGCAAAGATGGCATAGTACTTGGTCTCTTTGATGTAATGCTTATAGATGGTATAGCTATCTTAGCACAGTTTATCATTGTTGCAACTTCTATGCTCTTTATCCCTTTGGCTCTTACGCATAAGCGTTTCCATGAGTTTAGTTATCCTGAATTTTTCGCACTTTTCCTCTTTATGATTAGTGGATTTCAGTTTATGGTTGCTTCTGATAACCTTATCCTTATCTTTGTTGGATTAGAGACAGCATCACTTGCTCTTTATACGCTTATTGCTATGCATAACCGTGATAAATCATTTGAAGCTGCAGTTAAATACTTCACTATGGGAGCATTAGCTGCTGGTTTTTACTCTTTTGGTGCAATGGTATTTTATGCGCTTACTGGAAGTGTAGAGATTAATCAAATCGCTACAGTTCTTGCAGCAAATGGATATGTAGATATTGGATATGTACTTGTTGGTGTAGTATTTATGCTAGGTTCATTTGGATTTAAACTCTCTGTAGTGCCTTTTCATACATGGACACCAGATGTTTATGAGGGAAGTTCTGCAGCAATGGCTGGGTATATGTCTATAGTTCCAAAGATTGCTGCTTTTGTTGTGGCTATGAGAATTTTTGAATTTTTGGTACATAGTGGTATAGCTTGGTTGGAGTTTATTCTTTGGATAATGGTTGTTGTGACAATGACTGCTGCAAATGTTTGGGCGCTTGTACAGACGGACGTAAAGCGTATGCTAGCATATAGCTCCATCTCTCATGCAGGTTTTGTAATGGCAGCTATCTTAGTAGGTACTACACAGTCTAACTCAGCACTCTTTCTCTACTGGGTACTTTTTAGTTTTACAAACCTCGGTTCATTTTCTATGTTATGGATATCTCGCCAAAAACAATTACCGGGATATCAAAAAACAGATCATAGTTTTGACAAGTTCTCAGGTATGATTATTACTTCGCCTATGGCAGCAATAATTATGGCTATCTTTATGTTAAGTCTTGCTGGTCTGCCACCATTTGCACTCTTTTGGGGTAAGGTATATATGATTAGTTCTGCAGTAACTGGTGGATATACTATCTTAGCTCTTATCATGGCACTTAACTCAGCTATCGCAGGCTACTACTACCTTAAACTGATAGTATATATGTTTATGAAAGATCCTATAGCAAGTAATGTAGATAACAATGGTGAACTTTATGTTGCAAATGCTACACTTGCACTGAAGTCAATTATCGGTTTTGCAATTGTAGGAACTATATTTGCTTTTCTAGCAATAAATCCACTTTTAGAGTTTATTACAACTTTTGTATATAACAGCGGATATTAATAGTTAAAAACTTCACAAAGGGGAGAGAGATTTGTTAAAATGGATACTCTTAGCTCTCCTTTGTATCCAGACTTTTGCACTTGAGATAAGCATCAATGTTGCAAAAGATAACTTCATACGCTACTCCACACTTGATGTAAAAGATGATGAGAGATTTCTCTGTCAAGAGATGAAGGATGACTTTGAGAATGTGACAGAAGTTATTTGTGCTTTTTCCAAAAAGCCATCATCGAAAGTAGAAATTTTACAAAATGATTTTTTTGAGCTTCATAGTTTTATTCAAAATGACACCTTCTTTATCTCGATAACACCACTGCATAGAATTAAACTGATTGCAAATATTTTTGATTTAACTCAGGATGATACGACATTTATAGCAGATGTATCTATGGCAAAATCATGGACTATATTAGGATACAAAGACAAACTCCCTCTTATTAATGAACGTCCAAGACCAGATAAAAGTTTAAATTTCCCTTTCTTTTTAGATAAAGACAAACTCCCGTATGTAGGTAGTTTAGATATTAAAGGTAATCCTGTTTTTATAAAAAAAGTTGGGGATGTGACAGATTATTTACGCGTGAAAAAACTCTTTAAAGAGAAAAATTATGAACTCTGTCTGGAGGTTATAGATGGTATAATTGAGGAGTATCCTCACACATT
>JALWSY010000175.1 GCA_027083035.1 Sulfurimonas sp.
CTTTTTCTTTTTCACCCGTATGCAAAATAGAGATAAGTTGTCGTATCGTTCTTGAGAGTTGTTTCGTACAATCATCATGAAGTGTAGCGGAACCATTTGCAATCTCTCTTGCAAAAATAGCACTAAATGTCGGATTTTTGATCAAAAATGCTCCAAAGGTTTGAATATAACTCTCTATTCTTTGCGTAGGAGTACCCTCTTTTGTATGCTCTTCTATCTTCTCTGCCAAGGCCGTAAACTCTGGACAGACAACAGCTTTATAGAGTGCTGCTTTATCTTTAAAATGATAATAGACAGCAGGTTTCGTGATATTACACTCTTTTGCTATAGCTTCAATGGTTGTAAGTTCATACCCATACTTTGAAAAAGAGTCTCTTGCTTTTTCAATAATAAGCTCTTTTTTCGATATCTTTGACATCTTTTACTCTCCTTTACTTACTTAACGGTAAGTAAAATTATAAATCAATTAATCTTCTATAGAGCTTAAGATAATTTATAAGTTTTTTGAGAGATGTTTGAGAGATATTTGAGAGATGTTTGAGATTTAAGTTAGCGTTTAAAACGTTTGGAGTAAAATAAAAATGTATTTATATTCAAAATAGGGGAGGAATCTTGAGAGATTTATCTATAGTTAAAAAAGTGTTTATATTGACATCGTTTATTGGTGTTGTTTTGATTGGTATATCTACTACTTTGTTGTTGGATGGAGTTGCAGATATTAAAGAGGATGTATATAAGGAGAGAGTTTCTGAACTCCAAAAACTTTCATCTGAGGAACTCAAAGTTAAAAAAGATGTTGGTTTGTCGAGTGTAATCTCAATAGCTAACGATGCACGATTATCGGCTGCATTAGTGAATAATGATAGAGAAGAGGCAATGAAGATTCTCTCTCAAATTAGTAAAAAGTTCAAGGAGAATACTTCCTATAAAAATGTAAAACTGCATCTCCATACAAAAGATACGAAATCTTTTTTGAGAGCTTGGAATTATAATAAATATGGGGATGATTTAAGTGGGTTTCGTGCTTCTTTATTAAAAGTTAAAAAAATTCAAAAACCTTTTGTAACCTTTGAAGCTGGTCGAGTAGGGTTAGTATTAAGGGCTATCACGCCTATCTTTGATGCAAACGAAGAGTATGTTGGATCATTAGAGTTGATTCAGGGTATGAACTCCGTTGCAAAGGAGTTTGATAAAGATGGCTATGATTTTTTATTTTTGATGCATAACTCACTGCTAGATATTGCAAAAAAGGCTAAAAATAATGAGAGTGTGGGAGAGTATAAGGTATCACAAAAGTTTATACAAAAAGATTTTCTAGCAGATGCAAAAACAATCAATTTTGAGAAACTATTTAAGGATGGCTTTCTTATAACGGATAAATATTTTTACACATACGAGAAAGTACATGGGGGTGATGGGCTGATTTTGTTAGGGGAGAAGATAGAACAAGTAAATAGCGTAGTGGATCTTGCAACAGCTTCTATATATCAATCAATTTATTATATTATTGGATTATTGCTTATTTTACAACTGTTAACGCATTTTGCAATCTCCAAGCTTGTTTTTCAAAAAATAAAACAGCTTCTTGAGATTATGTCAACGATAGTGAAAAATAAGGATTTAACAATCCGTGTGAAAGTAGGTGCAAACGATGAAATTGGTATTTTAGGAAAGCAGTTTAATAACTTTTTGGATGCAATTAAAGAAACTATTGAAGATAGTAAGTTGACATCAGCAGAGAATGCTTCCATCTCACATGAACTTACAGCAACAACTCAGAGTGTTGGAAAGAATGTTGAAAGTTCTGTTTCTATTGTTGAAGATGCAAATAATCAGGCAAAAAAGATAGAGGATGAAATAGTCGTCTCAATTTCAAAGGCACAAGAGTCGAAAGAGGATATTGTTCAGGCAAATAGTTATCTACAGAGTGCTAAGGATGATATCCTCTCTCTTACTGCGAAAGTACAAGAGACAGCACAAACAGAAGTAGAACTCTCTGAAAATATGGAAACTCTCTCTAAAGAGGCAGGTGATGTGAAAACTATTTTAGTTGTTATCGCTGATATAGCAGATCAAACGAATTTATTGGCGTTAAATGCTGCAATAGAAGCAGCTCGTGCAGGGGAGCATGGGAGAGGTTTTGCTGTTGTTGCTGATGAGGTTAGAAAACTCGCTGAGAGAACGCAAAAGTCACTAGCAGAGATAAATGCAACAATCAATGTTGTAGTCCAATCCATCGTAGAGGCTTCATCGCAAATGAGTACAAACTCTACAGAAATTCAAGATTTAGTCAATGTTGCAGAGGGTGTTGAAAATAAAATTAACTCCACAGTTGATATCGTGAATAAGGCTGTTGCGGCGAGTGAATCTACAGTAAAAGATTTTGAAAGAGCAGGAGAGGGAGTAAAAAACATTGCTACTGAAGTTGATGAAGTGAAAAATATCTCATCCATGAATGCTAGAAGTGTAGAGGAAATAGCGGCTGCTGCAGAGCATCTTAATGCTATGACTGACAAGCTAAATCAGAAACTTGAAACTTTCAGGACTTAGCAGAGAGGAGATAGTGCTACTTAATGAGAAGTAGCCTATCTTTTAATTAGTATTGGCTATATTTCTTAGCGTCTATGTCTTTTTTTATTTCTTGAAGTTTATTATTTAAAATATCCCACAAAACTTCGGCACTCTCTTGATCATTTGGTTCTGGCACATCCCAATCTGTTATTTTTAGATTTGTTTTAAAAAGAAGCTCTAGCTCCTTCTCTATCTCCGCTTTGCGACTCTCATACTCTTTGTTTATTACATCCATAGAAGCTTCCTATTTTAAACCAAGTTCGGAGAAGATACCTTCAAAGAATTGGCTAATTTTTATCAAGTCAGCCTCTAAAGCTTCAAATGCCTGATCTTCAGCATACCACTCCTCAACTCTTTTCATACTATCGCTCTTTTGACTCTCATCTAAAGAGTTTGTTTTATCTATAGCATCTTTTATCTTTTCTAAATGTTCTCTTTTTTTATGTGAACTCATTTTATCTCCTAATATTTTAGTAAGTATTATACAGTGTAAGTGCTAACAAACCCAAAACTTTTGTAAGTTTACTCCTCTTGGGTATAAACTCTGTCTTTTCCACTTCTCTTTGCGGCATACATATAATGATCAGCTCTCTCTAGCATTTTGTCTATTGTGTCAATTTGAGAAGTGACACCTATGGAGACGGTAAGAAAAAGTTCTTTACCGTCATCAAGAACAAGCGGCGTTTTTCTCACTAAAGAGCAAACCTTTCGTGTCACTTTGAGTGCTTGTTGCAGTGGGGTGTTTGGAAGAAGAATAACAAACTCCTCCCCACCAAAACGGACAAATACATCAGAACGGCGCAGCGAGCGTTGAATGGTGTTTGCGACATGGATAAGGGCTTTATCTCCTACCTCATGCCCATAAGTGTCATTGATACTTTTAAAGTCGTCAATATCTATCATGGCTATTGAGACAAGATTGTTGGCACGCATAGCTCCTTCAAAGATTTTAACACCTGCATCATAGAAGTAGAGGCGGTTATGTAGTCCTGTGAGCTGGTCAGTCATTGCCATCTCTTTAATCTCATTAAACATATTGACTGTGGCAAGTGCATTAGAGATTCTTCCTATAAACTCCTCTTTTATAAAGGGTTTAGGAATGTAATCATTGGCTCCTGCTTTGAAAAAACGACTTATCATGTAGGTATCTTCCGTACCGGAGAGAATCAGAACAGGAAGTGCATCAAAGGAGAACTTTGCGCGTATCTTTTTGACCAGCTCATACCCATCCATTTTGGGCATTACATAATCTGTGATGACCAAATCAACCTTAGATGTTGGGTTACTGAGATGTTCTAATGCTTCAACCCCATTTGTGCATAACATATAGTTAATATTTTGTGTTTTTAAAATAAGAGAGATTTGTGCTAGTACGAGTTTTGAATCATCAACAACAAGAACATTTCTTTTATCATTACATTCAAGTTTATTGATTACATCACAAACAAAGTCGATAGAAGTTTTGGAATTTGTGATGATATAGTCTGTGACATGAAGAGAGAGAATTTTCTCACGTACCTCTGGTGTATCGTAGTTTGTAGTTAAGATGATAAACTTCTCTCTCTCAGAGAGTTCTTGTATAAGA
Organism: Sulfurimonas sp.; assembly: GCA_027083035.1. Lineage (GTDB taxonomy): Bacteria > Campylobacterota > Campylobacteria > Campylobacterales > Sulfurimonadaceae > Sulfurimonas. The sequence goes on from JALWSY010000175.1 coordinate 4,157, forward strand.
TTCAGGGTAAGTGCATCTAGTCGAATAACATAAAGGTCATACTGATAGATTGCATCATTAAGTCTTTCAACTTTAAAGTTATGCGTTGTAACACTTCTCTTTTTTTCTTGAGCTATTGCTTTTTTTAAGCTCTCAGTAAATCGTGTATCATTATCGACGATGACTATTTTTTTGAACATTGAACTCTCTAATTATGGTTTAGCCTATAGAAACATTGTAATTAGTTTAAGGTTAAATCTTAATGAAATGTTTTGTTTCTTTCTATAATTCGTTATAATATAAACAAATTTATACAAATAGAGATATTATGAGAGAATTGTTCCAAAGAGAAGAGTCTGGTGAGTTGGTGAGTATAGAGGTGGATTTGAATGCTTTTGCATATAGTAGCCATAATCCTTGGCTGTTGAGTCTGTTTATAAAGTTTGACTCAAGTGAAGCACAGCAAGAGGGGTATGAAGAGTTTTTGGAGATAAAAGAGTCGCTGATTATCGCTCTTGCTCATGAAGAGAGAGCGAAGTATGTAGGCAGTAGAGTTGTCGATGGTTGGAGTGAGTTATACTTCTATGCTGAAGACTCAAAAGAGTTGAGTAAAACGGTGAGCAATATCATGAAATCTACAGGTTATCTCTATGAGAGTAGTGTCGTAAAAGATGCAAAGTGGGATTTTCACTACAAGAACTTAACACCAAGTGCGCTAGAACTCGCAAATATTGAGAGTGAGAAGATTATCTTTATGCTCCAAGAGGAGGGTGATGATATCTCAATAGTGCGTGATGTTGAATACTATATCTCTTTTGAGACACCGACACAAAAGGAGCGTTTTTTAGAAGCACTCTCTCTTGATGGGTATAGCTTTAAAGATGAGATAAGTAGTGATGAGTTTGAAAATGGTATCGCTCTTGTAAAGAAGCAGGATGTGCGTAGTGAGACACTCAAAGAGGAAGTGGGGAAACTCTTTGAAGTGATTCAAGAGTTTCAAGGATATTATGAGGGGTGGAGTACTACGCTTGCAGTTGAGATAGAGGAGGAGTAGAGAACTCTATGTATAAACTTGTTGGGGTTATTAACTACCTTTTTGTTGTCTTTTTAAATGCCTTTACCGATCTTGGACATAAGATAATTATCCAAAACACTATCTTTAAAGTCTATGATGGAGATACACAGATTGTACTTACTGCGATTGTTAATGCACTTATTTTGCTTCCGTTTATCCTTATCTTCTCTCCTTCAGGATACCTAGCAGATAGGTTTGCTAAAAACAAGATAATGGAGTATGCCGCACTCTTTGCTGTGGTCATTACTTTAGCTATCACTTATGCTTATTATCACGGCTATTTTCTCTTTGCTTTTGCGATGACTTTTATGCTTGCTTTGCAGAGTGCCATCTATGGACCAGCTAAGTATGGGTATATAAAGGAGTTAGTGGGTGAGAAATACATCAGCAGTGGAAATGCAGCTATCTCTGCTGTGACTATTGTCGCCATATTAAGCGGGATAATGGTCTATACAGTTCTCTTTGAGGGGATGTATGATGCAAAGCTTAAAAGTGAAGCAGAGATACTTCAAGCCATAGCTCCTCTTGGTTATCTGCTTGTAGCCGGCTCGGTTTTAGAGTGGTTTTTAGCCTCCAAACTACCAAATAAAATGTTAGAAGCGAGTCAGAGAACATTTACACTACAAAGATATTTAAAAGGTGCATATCTGCGTAAAAATCTCAAGACTATAACACGAAAAAGAGAGATATTTGATGCTATCATCGCTTTGAGTCTTTTTTGGTCGATTTCACAGGTAGTATTGGCTGTTTTTCCAGAGTATGCAAAGCGTGAGTTGGGCATTACAAATACCATCTTTGTGCAAGGCACTATGGCTCTCTCTGCTCTTGGCATCGTCTTTGGTTCCATCCTTGCTGCAAGACTTTCAAAATACTTTGTCAATATGGGGCTTGTTCCCATTGCTGCGATTGGGATGACACTTATTGTTGTGGCGGTACCTTTTGTGCATAGTTTAGTAGTTATTGCTCTGCTTTTTTCGCTCTTTGGTCTCTTTTCAGGTTTTTTAATGGTACCGCTGAACTCGCGAATCCAACTTCTTGCCTCACGGATACACCTTGGAGTTGTTCTTGCCGGAAACAACTTTATACAAAATATCTTTATGTTCTCTTTTTTAATGCTTACAACACTCTTTGCCTACAATGGCATGAGTAGTGAGTACCTCTTTTTTATGATGGCTTTGGTTGGTCTCTATCTTGTCTATCTCACCTCTAAACGCTACATAGTACGCGCTTTTTGGTCTCTGATGCAGATACTCTCACTCCCACGCCATCACTACAGTTACCATGGGTTGCAAAATATCCCCAAAGAGGGTGCTGTTTTACTGCTGAGTAATCATGTCAGTTGGCTTGACTGGATTTTACTGCAACTCCCTCTCTCACGAGATATTAACTATATGATGGATAGAGAGATTTACAACTGGAGGCTGCTCCATCCGCTCTTCGTTAAAGGAGAGGCTATACCACTCTCTCCAAAGGCCTTTAAAGATGCTTTTAAAGAGGCTTCAAGGCGCCTTAAAGAGGGAAAAATCGTGGCTATTTTTCCTGAGGGTGCCATCAGTCAAGATGGCAAACTTGGAAAGTTTCAAAGAGGGTTTGAGCTTCTTGATGCAGGAGATGAAAAAGTAACTATTATTCCTGTTTTTATAGGGGGCATCTTTGGAAGTCTCTTTGCAAAGTACAAACCAAAAAATGCACAGAGTAGATTTAAAAGGCGTCAGATAGATATCTACTTTGGTGAGCCGCTACCGAGTGATGTGCGTGCAGATACAGTAGCAGAAGTTATACAAAAAATGAAGGAGAAGTATGAAACTCAATAAACCAAAACACAATCTTTTTAGAAATGGTGTCTATGCCCTAGAGGGTTTTTTAGATATAGTAAAAAATGAGACCTCCTTTAAGTGGCAGCTCTTAATGCTCTTTGTTATGGGTGTCGTGGCATGGGTGCTTCCTGTTAGTTTTGCTATCTCGAGTATTCTCTTTCTCTCTTTGTTTATTCCACTCTTAGCGGAGGTGATAAACTCAGCCATAGAGAGGGTTGTCGATTTGGTTACACAGGATTATCACATACTTGCAAAACAGGCTAAAGATGTTGGAGCTACTATAGTGCTGCTAAGTCTTTTAGTGACACTTCTTATCTGGTTGGCTACGTTAGCCGTTGCTTTTCAATTGGTGTAGAGGAAAAAATGAAAAGAGTATTCTTAGCAGGCATACTTTTCTCAGCGACACTTCTTGGGGCAGATAGACCAAAAATCGCTCTCGTTTTAAGTGGTGGCGGCGCACGCGGTGGCGCACACGTTGGAGTTTTAAAAGTTCTTGAAGAGAATAGAATCCCGATAGATATGGTTATAGGGACAAGTATGGGTTCCTTTGTTGGTGGCTTATATGTAGCGGGAATGACTCCCGATGCGATAAAAGAGATGCTTGTAGAGACAGATTGGAAGCGTTATATAACGACAGACTATGATAGGCAAGATATCCCTATGCGTCAAAAAAATATTGACTATCTCTATCCGGGTCGTCTGGGACTTGGAGTCAATGCAAAGGGAAATTTGGTTCTTCCCACCGGTGTACTCAATCGTCAGCCTATGCTTTTGAAGTTTATGGAACTGACACAAAATGTAGAGGATGTAACAGATTTCGATAAGTTCTCCATTCCTTATCGTGCTATCGCTACAAACATTGAAAATGGTGATGCGGTGATTTTAAAGTCTGGCTCACTCTCTAAAGCTATCTATGCTTCAAGCTCCATACCCGGTGGATTTCAACCCATAGAGATAGATGGTGTGAGTCTTGTTGATGGCGGGGTGAGTGACAACTTTCCCATACAAGTTGCCAAAGATATGGGAGCAGATATTATTATCGCTGTAGATGTGAGTGAGAACTTCTCAAAAGATTTGGATGTAAACTCCTACTTTGTTGTAATGGGACAACTTGTCAATATCTTGATGCGAAAAAATGCCAATGAGTCTATAAAAAAACTTAATAAGGATGACATTTTACTCACTCCGAATTTAGATGGTTTTAGTGGTTTGGATGCAGATAAGTACCCTGATATTATCCAAAGGGGTGTCGATGTTGCTACTGCAAAGCTACCACAGCTTCGTAAACTCTCTGTGAGTGAGCAGGAGTATAAAGCGTGGCAAAAAAAGCATAGAGTAAAGCACCGGTATATCCAACCTGTCATAGATAAGATAGAGATAGAAAATCCTACCTACTTTTCAAATGAATCTATAAAGAACAGAGTGCATCAAAAGGAGCATGAACCACTCAACCTTACACAACTCAGAGCAGATTTGTTACATATCTACAACATGATGTTATTTGATAGTGTCGATTATCGTCTTGAAGAGCGTGATGGAAAAAATATTCTTATCATTACAACGACTCCTAGTTGGAATAGTCTTGGAGAGGTACGCTTTGCTATAGGTATCGAAGATGATTTTGTAGGACACTCTGCATACTCACTTAAAATGGGCTATACTATGTATGGGCTCAATGGCTATGGTGGAGAGTGGCGATCTGATTTTGAGATTGGACGGTATAAAAAAGCAGCTACAGAGTGGTTTCAACCCTTAGATTCGATGCAACGCTACTACATAAGACCCTCGCTTACATATGATTCTGTAACGGATATCTATCCAAATGATATCTATGGAATGGACTTGGGCAATCAAGAACTCTTCTCGAGTCGTGGTGGTGCAAGTTTTGTTTTTGGCGCTCATGTGACTACAAACTATGAGTTTGAGATTGGAGTTTCAATCTTTGATGATAGAGTAGAGATTCCTGTTTTAAAAGAGTTACCTGCTCCTACTGGCTATCCTCAACTTGGAAGTGAGTACAAATACAAAGCCCTCCCTATATTTGCATCATTAAGAGTAGATAATCTCGATAATGTTTACTTTCCAAAGGTTGGAATGCGTTCTGAATTGCGTTGGACAAAGGAGATGCATCAATGGGGAAGTGATTATGATTATGAGCAGGTGTATGCGGAGATAGAGAAACCACTTACTTATTTTGGACACAACATCACTCTTTTTATGAAGTATGGAACTACTTACAAGAATAATGAGCCTTTTGATATGCAACGAGTCTCAGGTCTCTTTGTGCTAGGTGGACTCTTTAATCTCTCAGGGTATGCCCCTTACTCTTTTTATGGGGATAATGTAGCACTTGGTGTTTTAAAGTATAATTATGAACTCAAAGATGGCGGCTTCTTTGGGAGTCTGAATGCTCCTCTCTACGCAGGGTTTTCGTTAGAGGCTGGAAATGCTTGGGATAATGGTGAGTCATCAACTCTTAAGAACATGAAAGCTTCAGCATCTGTCTATGTTGCTGCAGATACCTTTTTAGGACCTCTCTACCTTGCATATGGCCGCTCAAAAGAGAGAAAAGATAGTGTTTATCTATATTTGGGAGAGAAATTTTAATGAAAAAAACTTTGATTATCGGTGCTGGTGGCGTTGGCCATGTTGTTGCACATAAGTGTGTACAAAATAGAGATGTTTTTGGTGCAATTACTCTTGCGAGCCGAAGTATCGGACGGTGTGAAGAGATACAGAGTGAAATAAAAGATGCCAAGATAGAGATAACTACTGTTGATGCCGATAAAACAGAGGAGGTGATAGCTCTTATTAAGAGAATTGATGCAGATATAGTTATCAATGTGGCACTGCCGTATCAGGATTTAACCATCATGGATGCCTGCATCGCTACAAAGACGCACTATCTTGATACTGCAAACTATGAACACCCTGATGAAGCGAAGTTTGAGTATAAAGAGCAGTGGGCGAGAGATGAGGCTTTTAAAGAAGCTGGCATCATGGGGTTGCTTGGAAGCGGGTTTGATCCGGGGGTGACAAATGTTTTTTTTGCCTATGCGCAGAAGCACTACTTTGATGCAATCCATACTATTGATATTCTTGATTGTAATGCGGGAGATCATGGGTACGCTTTTGCAACAAACTTTAATCCTGAGATAAATCTTCGTGAAGTCTCAGCAAAGGGGCGTTACTGGCAAAAAAATGACTCCGGTGTAGGGGAGTGGGTAGAGACTGAGCCTATGGAGATAAAGATGCTCTGGGATTACCCCGAAGTGGGTGAGAGAGACTCCTATCTGCTTTACCATGAGGAGATGGAGTCTTTGGTGAAGCATATTAAAGGCTTAAAGCGTATCCGCTTTTTTATGACCTTTTCAGAGAGTTATCTGACACATATGAGGTGTTTGGAGAATGTCGGTATGCTTGGCATCAAACCTGTGATGCATAAGGGTGTAGAGATAGTACCCATAGAGTTTTTAAAGACGCTGCTTCCCGATCCTGCATCATTAGGAGAGAGAACCAAAGGGAAGACAAATATCGGCATAGTTGCTGAGGGCATAAAAGATGGAAAAAAGAGAAAAATCTACATTTACCAAGTGAGTGACCATGAAAAGTGTTACGCTGAGGTAAAATCACAAGCAGTCTCTTATACAACAGGAGTTCCCGCGATGATAGGTGCGAAACTTATTTTAGAAGAGAAGTGGCGTGGTGAGGGTGTCTTTAATATGGAGGAGTTTGATCCTGATCTATTTATGGAAGAGCTTAACTCCCAAGGGCTTCCTTGGCAGATAAAAGAGTTAGCGGTTTAGTAGTGATGCAAAAGCATTTAGAGACTCCCTACTACCTCTGTGAAGAGCGACTCTTAGAGAAAAATCTAAAAATCTTAGACTCTGTACAAAAGAGAAGCGGAGCAAAAATTATCTTGGCACTCAAAGGTTTTGCGATGTGGAGTACCTTTGCGTTAGTAGCCAAATATCTCAAAGGGTGTACAGCAAGTGGACTCTATGAAGCGAGACTTGCACGAGAGGAGTTTTGTAAGTTCGCTCCTGATGCAGAGGTTCATACCTACTCACCCGCTTTTAAAGAGAGTGAGATAGAGCAGATAGCTAAAATCTCTGACCATATAGTTTTTAACTCTCCAAACCAACTTAAACGATTTCTTTGGAAAGTCAAAGAGATAAATCCAAAAATCCAAATAAGC
>JALWSY010000176.1:0-23852 GCA_027083035.1 Sulfurimonas sp.
TGAGTGATAAAAAGGGTTTATCCAAAGTTATTGACAATATTGTTGATAATGGGGTAAAATACTCGCCAGATTCCAAGGTGCTAGATATTCGCATCGAACATGAAACTTTACGCATTAAAGATTACGGTATAGGTATGGATGAGGTAGAATTGCTGCATATCTTTGATGCATACTACCAGCAAAACTCAGAGATGCATGGATTTGGCATAGGGTTAAATATGGTAAAGAGATTTTGCGATACAAATGAGATAGAACTGAAGTTTCACTCCAAAAAGGGTGTTGGAACAGAGGTCGCGTTAAAATTTAAAAAAGGCAAAGAATGCAAACAGAAAATTTAATGGATTATGCAGAGAGTGCGCTTGATTATGGTGTGATGGGTCTGCTTGTTTTGATGAGTATTGTGACACTGTGGCTCTTTATTGAGAGGATGATGTTTTATAAGAGTGTTCGAGTTGAGGATTATGACCATAGAGATAACTTAGAGATAGATTTAACAAATAACATCGGCGTTATTAGTACCATCGGCTCAAATGCTCCCTATGTTGGACTGCTTGGAACGGTAACGGGGATTATGATAACTTTTTACACGCTTGGTGATGTGGGCGCGGTTGATGCAAAAAAGATTATGATGGGACTCGCTCTAGCTCTCAAAGCAACGGCGATGGGACTTGTTGTAGCTATGCCTGCAATCGTTGCTTATAGTATCTTATTGCGTAAGGTAGAGAAGCTTTTAACGAAGTATGATGTTATGCAAGATAAAAAAGAGCAGTAGAGATAATGGCAAAGTGCAAAAAATCTCCTAAAAGATTTGATGAGATAAATGTTATCCCCTTTATCGACATTATGCTTGTTCTGCTTGTTATGGTACTCACAACAGCGACCTTTATAAAGCAAGGCGTCATCCCTGTAAATCTTCCTGAGGCAAAGGCGACTGATAAAAAAGATGTGAAAAAAGAGATAACTGTCTATGTAAATGCCAAAGGGGAGATGTATTTTGAGAAGGAGAAGGTTGACTTAAAAACATTAGAGTCAAAACTCTCCGGCATCTCTAAAGAGCAGACCGTTATCTTAAAAAGTGACAAAGAGTCCCGTTTTCAAGACTTTGTTAGTGTCATGGATATCTTAAAAAGATTGGGACATGAGCAGCTCTATATTGTTACAAAAAAGTAAAGGGGACCTCTAAACTTTTAGTAAGGATTATCTAAAAGTTTAAACTTACTCTTCGCCTCATTTTTTTCTTGTTCCTTTGCGACACTCTGCTGCGCAGTTTGTTCTGGAATGGTCGTATTAAACTCCTTTTTTGCTTGTGGTTCTACCTCATTAAAGAGGGTACTTGCTATAAAAAAAAGTATCATTATGATAACTATGCTGACATAAAAGAGTATGTAGTTCTTTATGTGTCCTGATTCAAAGGGATTCTCTATCATCTACTGCTCTATCCTCTCGCTAAAAATTTTTGCACACGCATTGTAGCCAAATTCTATGATTTTTTCAGCCTTGTTAAAGTCAAAAGTACCACAAATGTTTTTTGGTATATCTATCTCAACATCTGGAGGGTAGGTGGCGAGTTTCATGCGTGCTATGCTTGCTTGCATCGTCTCAAAGGATTTATCAGCAATGACATACACGCCATTCTCTTTTGTGAGGGTCTCTGGAAGTGTGATTTTGGTGAGATACTCTTGAATCTTGCCACTGACACCGCTTTGCGTCTCTCTTTTTATAAGATACCCCTCACCGACTGCATCACCGCCAAGATTGACGGCTATGGTTAAGTCAGTTCTATCATTAAAAGTAGGTGCGATTGGGACAGGATTAAGCACACCTCCATCAACAAGCAGCCTCTCTTTGTATGCAAAAGGGGTAAAAAAGAGGGGAATGGAGATAGAGGCACGGATGGCATCTAGCAAAGAGCCACTACTGAACCAAATCTCCTTTTGTGCATCAATATCTACTGCTACTGCTGTATATTTAATAGCCAACTTCTCTATCTTTTTATCTCCATCCATCAAAGACTCAAGTTGCTTCATAAGATGTTTACCTGAAACCAAACCACCTGTCCCTTTGAAGTCAAGCAGCTTGAGAAGATCAAGTGTCTCTGTAGATTTTAACCATTTTATGTAGTTCTCAAGCGCTCCGGCAGCATAAAAACCACCAATTAAGGCACCCATAGAACAGCCAGATATGGACTCTATCTTATACCCATGCTCCTCAAGCCAATAGATAATACCAATATGTGCTAAACCTCTTGCACCACCACTACCTAAAACTAAAGAGACTTTTTTTTGCATCATTTATCCTTGAGAAGATTATACAACAACAATGGTATATATCTTGCTTTATTTTTTGTAAAAAGGGAAGAAAGTGCAGGTACTCTTAGGGTTAGAACATACTATTTTTAAGCTTGATGGGACACTCGATGCATATAAACAGCTTAAAGATTTTATTGATTTGAATTTTGATGTGAAGTACATTCAGGAGAACAGGCTCTTTATCCCCCTTTGTGAACCCTATAATCATAAAAGAAAGTTTTTGATGAAGTGGCTCTACTCTGAGTATAAAAAAAATACAAAAAACTTTAAAAAAGAGTTGAAATTTGAGTTGATAAAGCGCTTAAATAAACCCATTCACATCCATTTTCAACCTAAAGAGAACCAGAAAATCATCATCTCGGCAACCTTCTATGATAATCAAGTCTGTCAGTTAGTAGTAGATAGTAAAAATGAGTTGTGTGAGAACTACTTGCTCCACTATTTTGCTGGACATATTCGATTAAAAAGCTTGAGTTTTCATCTCTATGAGATAAAAGTAAAGACAAAAAAACAGAAACTCTCTTTGAAAAACTTTTTAAAAAAGAGTCACTTAAATGGTGTACCTGTCACTATGAACTATAATGAAAAAGCACTTGAACTTTTTTTAAATCTCATAGAGGAGAAAAAACCTCTTAGTGAAGTAGATAGAGCCTTTAAAATACTTAAAGTAGATAAATCAGATTCGCTCAAAGAGATAAAAAAACGCTATAGAAAACTTGCAAAAAATTACCATCCCGATCTCTCTGCACTTGATTATGAGGAGAGTACAAAAAAGTTTCAAATCCTCTCTGAAGCCTTCAATCTTATAAAAAAATATAAAGAAGTGGCATAATTACAATCTTTTTAGCTATAACTTAGAACAGTTTCTATACAATTCATAAGGTTATAATAATTTTGAATAAAAGAGTATAAATGTCAAAGAAAATATTAGTAGTTGATGATGCAAAATTGATTCGCAATGTAACGCAAAAAGCTATTTTAGAAGCTGGGCATGAAGTTGTGCTTGCAAACAACGGTCAAGAGGGCTTAGAAGCACTTGAAAATAATGATATAGATTTCATCTTCTCTGATATAAATATGCCTATTATGACGGGTATGGAGATGGTGGCAAAGCTTCGGGAGATGCAGAAGTATCGTTTTGTGCCTGTAGTGATGCTCACTACTGAGAGCAAACCTGAACTACAAGCAGAGGCAAAAAAGATGGGCGTTAAGGCTTGGTTGGTAAAACCTTTTAATAAAGAGAAGTTCTTACTTGTTTTAGATAAGCTTTTGGGATAGTAAAGATGACTTTTGAGATGGTAGAAGAGATTACTATTTACGAAGCTGAAAAGCTTAAGGAGTTGCTTTTAGAGAAGCTTGATGATGCAGAACTTCTCTTAGATATGGCAAAGATTCAAAAGATAGATATAGTGGGGATTCAACTGCTTATCTCATTTATCAAATCAGCTGAAGCAAGAGATAAAAGAGTAGAGTTTAAAAATGTGAGCGAATCACTTTATGAACAGATTGCAGCATCCTCTTGTGAAAATATTTTAGGACTTGGATAATGGAAGAAGAGTTAGAGATATTTTTAGAAGATTGTGATGATCAGCTTCAGTTTATGGAGAATGCCCTTGTAGAGATGCAAAATGGCATAATTGATGAAGAGGCGATAGGGGCAATTTTTCGTGCAGTACATACCATCAAGGGTAGTGCTGGTATGTTTGGTTTTGATGATATTGTCGCTTTTACACATACAGGAGAGAATCTTTTTGATCTGATACGACAGGGTAAAGTAGAAGTAAACAAGGAGATGATAGATCTCTTTCTACGATGTAAAGATTATGCCGAAAAACTTGTGCAGGCGGCTGTAAACTCAGAAGAACTAGATGAAGAGCAGAAGAGAATAGGTGAAGAGTTAACTAATAAACTTATAGCCTATATCGAAGGAAAACCACAAGAGAGTGCTGTAGAAGTGCTTAAAGATGAAACTTTGGATGAATCAGAGCAGAAATGGCATATTTCACTCCGTTTTCATCAAGAGTTTTTTACTACAGGAATGAGTATTAACTCTATCTTTAACTTCTTCAATAAAATGGGAAAGGTGTTGCTCAAGCATCCTATTACCTATAATATCCCTCCCTTAGAAGAGCTAAATCCTATTCATCCATATATCGGCTTTGAAATTTTGTTTTCTGGCAAGACAACTAAAGAGGAGCTTGAGGATGTATTTGAGTTTGTAGCGGATGATGTTGACTTGATTATCTTTGATGTAAGTGAAAAAGGGGCTTATGAATCGCTTGTCGTACAGAGAGGAGAAGCACTTTTACAAAAAGAGCTTATAGCTGCCTCTTTTGCATCACAGGAGATGTTTTCAGAAACGTTTTTAAAAGATGTAAGCTCTGAAGAGAGCGAAGCAGAAGAGAAAAAAGAGCTAAAGAAGGAGATAATTGCACCACAAGAGTCTTTAGAGAAACAGGAAGAAGCAAAAAAATCAGAGTCAAAGAAGAAGAGTTCTACAACACTTCGTGTGGACTCACATAAGATAGATTTGCTTATTAATTACATGAGTGAGATAGTGATAACGAACTCTAAAATACTCTCTTTAGTTGAGAGAGAAAATGAGGAGAGTGAAGAGAGTTCTGAACTTGAAGAGGCTGCATATAGTATGAAAGAGCTTCTAGAATATGTACGCGATGGTATCATGGATATGCGGATGATTCAGGTTGGTGACTCCTTTAATAAGTTTCGCCGAATCGTGATAGACACGGCAAAAAAAATTGGTAAAGATGTTGAGTTTGTTATCTCTGGAGGGGAGACGGAGCTAGATAAAAGTGTTGTAGAGCGTATCTCTGATCCTTTAATTCATATGCTAAGAAACTCTATTGACCATGGTATAGAGTTGCCAGAGGAGCGGGTTGCAAAAGGGAAGCGTGCCAAGGGAAGAGTTGATTTGCGTGCCTACCCTGATGCAGGGAGTATTGTTATTGAGATTGAGGATGATGGTGGCGGACTTGATAAGGAGCGTATCTTAGCAAAAGCGATTGAAAATGGTGTAGTCAAGCCTTCTGATAAATTGAGTGATGAAGAGATATATAAACTCATTTTCGCAGCAGGACTCTCTACAGCTGATAAGGTCTCAGATATTTCAGGTCGTGGTGTTGGAATGGATGTGGTCAAGCGAAACATCGAAGATTTACGAGGAAGTGTAGATATTACTTCCACCTATGGAGTAGGTAGTAAAATAACTATCAGACTCCCCTTAACACTTGCAATCATTGATGGGTTTTTAGTACAAGTGGGACTTACAAAGTACATCATTCCACTTGAAAATATTAAAGAGTGCATCGAACTCACAAAAGAGGAGGAGGCGCAGATGGGTACAAATGAGTTTATCAATTTGCGCGGTGAGATGCTTCCTTTGCTTAATATAAGAGATGTTCTTCATGAAGAGGAGAGTATTAGCAATCGTAAAAATATTGTTATTGTTTACTTTGGAAACAAGTATGTTGGGCTTATTGTTGATGAGTTACTTGGCGAGTATCAAACAGTTATCAAATCTTTAGGAGAAGTTTTTGTAAATCTTCCGGGCATTAGCGGTGGTTCTATTTTGGGAAGTGGAGAGATAGCACTTATCTTTGATGTACCGAGATTGATAGAGTTAAAAAACAGAGTAGGTAGTGTAAAATGAGTGAGGGTACATTGGAAGAATTTGATGTAGGTGAGGAAGATCTATTTGTAATAGGTGATGCACAGCAGTATCTCTTTTTTAAAGCTGGTGGAGATATTTACGCTTTTGATGTAACCCATGTAAATGAGATGATAGAGTATCAAAAAGTTACAAGAGTACCAATGATGCAATCTTATATCAAGGGTGTCACAAATGTTCGAGGGAGTATTGTAACTGTCATTGATTTGCTTGAGCGTTTTGAGCTTGGTTCTACACAAATCGGAGCTAAAACTTCTATGATTATTATTAAAAATATTGCACTTATTATTGATGAAGTACATGATGTGAATAGTATTGTAGATGAAGATATTAAAGAGTCACTTGAGTTTGGTTTTAAGATAGAACAGCGTTTTATCAGGCATATGGCAAAGTATCATGACTCTTATATAGCGATTTTGAACTGTGAAGAGATATTTAAGCTTGATGAGATTGCAAAGTTAAAGGAGCTGTGATGGATGTAGAGTATCTTGATGAAATCGAAGAGGATGAAGAGTTAGATCTCTATAAACTTGTTTCTACTGACTCAAATGATTTTAATCAGTATCTTCTTTTTAAAGGCTCTAATCTTGAGTGGTTTGCACTCAATGTTTCCAAAATCGAAGAGGTGCTAATCTTTGATGCAAGTATAAAAATTTCGCATAATAGTGATAAAGAGAGCTATATCTTCGGGACTGCAGATATTCGAGAGAGTATGACACCACTTATCTACTTTGATGCATGGTATGGCAATGAAGTGCTTGATGCAAGTGAGTATGAGCTTATCATCTTAGCATACTATGGTGGACATAAGATGGGCATAGTGGTAAAAGAGGTTGCTTCAATCTGCATCATAGAAGCAGAGAGCATGAGTGATAACTCACAAACTAATCTCAAATCTACTTTTATTGCAAAAGTGCTTATTGATGGAGAAGAGCAGATGTGTACTATCTATGATGGGGATAAGATGCTGCTTGATATCTTTGATGCAAAGGAGCAAAAACAGCAGTACCTTTTTAATTCAGAAGCTTTGAAACAGCTCAAAGGAAAGATGATTCTTTTTGCTGATGATAGTCGATTTGTACGCAGACTTGTAGAGGATTTGTTTAAGGCTTTGGGTGTTACATATAAAATATTTAATGATGGACTCTTTATGATGGAATATTTGGAGTCGCATCCACATGAAGATGTTGCACTATTCATAACTGATTTGGAGATGCCAAAGCTAGGGGGAAGAGAAGTGATTCGCCGCATTCGAGAGAAGGATGTCTATAAAGATACACCGATTTTAGTGCATACAAATATGTCCAATAATGCTATGGAGTCAGAACTCTTTGAGATAGGCGCGAATGATATTATAGCGAATATAAATATGCTAACTCTTGGAAATGCAATACTTAAGGAGCTTGGAAAATAGATGCAAAATATTACTGCCCATGAGTATGAGAAGTTTGTAGCTCTTATTTATGATGAGATAGGAATTACTTTGAGCGAGCAGAAACAGAGTCTTCTAGAGTCAAGATTTTATAAACGCATGACACATCATGGGCTTCACTCTTATGATGCATACTATGATTTGTGCCTTAGTGATTATTCCGAAAAGATGGAGATGCTTAATCTTATCACGACAAATGAGACCTATTTTTTTCGAGAGAGAGATCATTTTAAATTTTTAAAAGAGTATCTTGTAAACTACGATGGAGCAACAAAGGTCAAAATTTGGAGTGCTGCAGCCTCTGTTGGTGCTGAAGCTTACTCTATTGCTATGGTTTGTGATAGTATTCTGCCAGCAAATAAGTGGGAAGTATTAGGGACTGATATAAACTCTCATGTGATTAAAAAAGCGCGTATGAGACTCTACCAGCTCCCTTGGTCTGAAAAGATTCCAAAAGAGTTGCGTCAAAAGTATTGTTTGAAGGGAAAAGGCAAGTATGAGGGGATGTTTCTTATTAACAGAGAGTTAGCAAAAAATGTCCGTTTTCAAACAAATAATCTTTTAGAACCAAATCCTGATTTGGGAGTTTTTAATATCGTTTTTTTAAGAAATGTACTGATTTACTTCAATGATGCAACACGAAAGAGGGTTATTGAAAACTTACTTGTAAATATGAGAGTAGGGAGTTATCTGATTATCAGTCAAACTGAGAATCTTAATGGTTTAGATATTAGCAATCTTGAGCAAGTAGATGCTTCGATATATAAAGTTGTAGGCTAAAGGGAGAAACAATGTCAGAAAAATTAGTTACAGAGGAGTTTCTTGATACTTATGAGGGGGAAGTTATGTTTCTCTCTCAAGATCTTGAAGAGTTAATAGAGAAGCTTGAAGAGGGAAATCTTGATAATGAGGCGTTAGAGGTTCTTTCTCAAAATCTGCTTGATGTGTCGGATGTCTTTTTATCTTCAACCTATACGCAGCATATCTCTCCAATCTTTAAAGATTTTGCGGCGTTTATTGAGACACTAAGTGCAGAGAAGTTGATGGAACATGAAGAGTCAATAGAGTATCTGCATGCTATTCTTTCAGATGTGAATACTTATATAGAGCAGTATTTTATAGGACGGGTATTTAGTGATGTTTACCTCTTTCAGGACTCATTGAAAAATTCAATAGAGTTTCTTAAAGCCTCTTGTCGAACGGAAGATGATGCTGTTGAGGATGATGGGAGTGAGGTGCTTTTTTTATAATGATAAAAGTATTTGTAATAGATGACTCTATAAGTGTTAGAAATGGTTTTCAAAATCTTTTCTCAGAGATGGATGATGTTGAGCTTATTGGTATGGCATCAAATCCTATCGATGCTTTAGAGGTTTTTGCCAAAGTTGGACTTCCTGATTTGTTTATTTTAGACATAGAGATGCCAAAGATGGATGGGCTTACTTTTTTAAAAAAGATTAACTCGCAACGACCGACACCCGTGATAATCTGCTCAACTTTAGTAGGGAGCGGAGCTACTATGCTCATAGATGCACTTCGATTAGGTGCTTCTGATGTGATAGAGAAGCCAAAACATAATGTACATGAGTTGTTTTTAACTTATAGAGATGAGTTGATTGAGAAGATACGCTCTGTTGCAAAGGCAAATATTCATTACAAAAAGAGTCTTGAACTCAAACCAAAGATTGTAAAATCACAGCAACACATAAGAGAGATACCAAGTGCAA
The DNA here is from genome assembly GCA_027083035.1 of Sulfurimonas sp. Classification (GTDB taxonomy): domain Bacteria; phylum Campylobacterota; class Campylobacteria; order Campylobacterales; family Sulfurimonadaceae; genus Sulfurimonas. The sequence goes on from JALWSY010000176.1 coordinate 9,157, forward strand.
GACTTATTGCTATTGGCTCCTCAACAGGAGGTGTGCAGGTATTAGAAGAGATATTTACACATTTAAAAACACCTCATCGTGGTATTGTAATAGTACAGCATATTCCAAAAGAGTTCTCCGCATCACTTGCAAAACGTCTTAATGAATTAACAACTAAAAGTTTAATAAAAGAGGCGGAAGATGGGGAAACCATAATGGATAACACTATCTATATCGCTCCCGGTGGCATACATCTAGAGGTGGAGAAGCGAGGGATGAAGTTTTTTATACGATTGAAGGATTTTCCAAAAGTAAACTCTCATAAGCCAAGTGTAAATGTACTCTTTAACTCTGTTGCTAAGGCTGCAAAGGCGAATGCTAAAGGTTTTTTACTGACTGGTATGGGAGATGATGGTGCAGTAGGATTAAAGAGTATGAAAGAGGCGGGTGCCGCAACTTATGTGCAAAATCAAAAAACAGCAACAGTTTTCGGAATGCCAAAAGTTGCTTTAGAGATGGGTTCTGCTATAAAGGATCTCTCAATTTATGAGATAATACAAGTCATAAATGAGAGATAGTGCAGTTAGAGCTTTAGATAGAGTGCTATATTCCCCTGTGTTGTCGTAAAGCCAAAGCTTATATACTTCTCTTTTTTAAACTCTGATTCGCTAACACTTTGCGGTGGAGTAAGTTCAAGTTTGACACTCTCTTTTGAACGTTTTACAGCAATATTGCCAAGTACAACATTTACAAACTCATTAATAATATCCATCACCATCTCATCCACTTCATCAAAGTCTGTTTTTAAAAACATCTTTGATATAGCAAGTGCTTCTGCATCATCTGGCTGTAGAGCAAAGTCCAAATGTAAATCACCACGCATCTTTTGGAGTGCTATAATCCCTGAGTAGTTGTTGGAGTTTTTGTTAATCTCTACAAGTTTAATGTAATCATGTACGATGCGCGTGTAGAGCTTTTGTAAGATAGCAATGGCATCTTGAATGATACCATCTTTATCAAGAGCTTCTATAGTTGCATCAAGAGCAACAACTTCAAGTTTTTGTTGCTCTTCAAACTTTTGAAGTTCACTCTCTAACTCTTCAGGGGAGATAAAGTTTTTAAGTAGCAAAACCTCTCCAAAAAAGACTTTTTCCTCTTTTTGCATTGCTAAAAGTCCCTCAATCTGCTTCTCTGTTAGTAGCTCTAAATCAACAGCTACCTCTCCAAAGCGTTTATCGAGACTACGCTGTTTATCATTAATCTTTTCAGCCTCTTTAAGTGTGATAAGCTGCTCTCTGACTGCTAACTCCCCAAGAGAGAGATTATGTGCTGATTGATACTCTACTGCTTCTGTGAGTTGTTCTGCTGTGAGTTTATCATTGTCAAGAAGATAGTGTCCAAAGAATTTAATAGCCATTGTGAAACTCCTTACTGCGCACTACGAACATGGTTACATAACTCATCTTCGTCAAAAGGTTTTTGAATAAAGGCATCTGCACCGAGCTTAAGGCTCTCGCTTACTTTTTCCTCTGTTCCCATTGAACTGACCATAATCACTTTAGCATGAGAACCATCAGCACGGATGCCTTTAAGCGCTTCTATACCATCTTTTCCCGGCATTACTACATCAAGAAGTATTAGGTCTGGTTGGAACTCTTTAGCTTTTTCTATAGCCTCTACACCATCAAAGGCATCTGCAAACTCAATCTCTGTTATCTCTGCAGCATTAAGTATTTTTTTTACCATAAAGTGTATAAGTTTTGCATCATCTACAATTAATATTTTCATTTTTTCTCCTTTAATCAAATATATCAAAATCACGAAGATCAATATTCTCATCTTCATCTTCTGTAATCTCTTTTGATTCTTTTAGATGTGTTGTTTTATTTGGAATTTTTTTTGTTTTTTCTACAGAGTGTAATTCGTCGCTAGATTTATCTTTTGGAAGAATAAAGAAACTCATTTGCGCACTTTGTTGACTTGCTTGAATACTTAACTGCTCTGATGCACTTAGTAATTCTTGAGAGGATGTTGCGTTGATTTGGGTTACTTTATCAAGTTCATTCATAGTCTGTGTAATCTGCCCAATACCAATATCCTGCTCTTTTGCCGCAGTTGCTATCTGCTTGATAAGTCGTGCAGTCTCTTCTATTTTAGGAACGACACCTTTTATCATCTCACCCGCTTCAACAGAGACAACCACACTCTCTTGTGTGATTTTACTTATCTGTGTAGCTGCTACTTGCGAGCGTTTTGCAAGTTTTCTTACCTCTGCTGCAACAACTGCAAAGCCTTTTCCATGCTGTCCCGCACGAGCTGCTTCGATGGCTGCGTTGAGTGCGAGAAGATTTGTTTGGTAGGCAATATCTTCAATAACCTGAATTCTTGTTGCGATAGTCTGCATAGCTTCGACTGTTTTCTCAACTGCATCCGCCCCTTTTAAGGAGAGTTCTGCTGAAGACTCAGCTATTTTATTTGTAAGTGTTGCATTTTTAGAAGTTTCACTCACCGCACCACTCATCTCCTCTATAGCTGCTGTTGTCTCTTCAAGTGATGAGGCTTGTTGAATAGCACCACGAGAGATAGATTGGCTTGCTGCATTGACCTCTGCTGCAGAGAGTTGCATCTGTGTTGAGCCTATGTTTATACCCTCTATAATCGTTGAGAGTTTCTCTACTAAATCGTTGATGGAAGATTTTACGATACTAAAGTCACCCGCATAATGCCCTGTAATTCGTGTGCTTAAGTCTCCCTGACTGAGTGCATTGAGTGCTTCGCCTGATTCTCTAAATAGCTCCTCTATTGTGTATGCGATATTATTTGTGGACTCTTTAAGCTCTAAGAAAAGTCCTTCATACTCATTCTCTATACGTGCATCTAAATCTCCTTGCGAAATGGATTCAAGCACTTTAGTGATATCTTTTCCTATCTGCTCTTCGAATGTATCCATCAGATTATTTATAGAAGTGATAAGCGTTTGAATTTGTGGATTCTCAGTAGTTGCTTCTACCCGCGTGTTCATGTAACCAGCTTCAGCTCGAGAGAGAACCTGTACCGCTTCTCCAGTACACTTCATGTCTTTTTCTAACTCCTCTTGAATGCTTTTAAGGTTCTTGTTTACCATGCATGCCAAAACTCCAAATTCATCCTTTGTATCTATTTCAATTGGCATAGAGGTTTCTGTTTCTCTGCGAATAAATTCAAAAAATGATCTGAGTCCTATTTTAAAGTTTTCTAGTGATGTTATGATATTTCGAGAGACTACAAAAGCGATAATAAGAGTAAGTAGAACTACTACAATACTTATACTAAGATACTCATAGTATTTAGAACGTGCGTGTATCATTCTTTTTGTTGCTTCACTTGAGAGGTACTCTACTAGATGATCATCAATCTCTTTGAAAATATTTATTTTAGCCTGTAAAATATTAAAAGCTTTTGTACTGTCAATTCCAAAATTTTTAGACTTTTGGGTTGCTAAAGTATAAAGATGCTCTGCTTCGCTAATACTTGGGGAGTTGATTTTTTGTTCGTAGAATTTTATATTTGATTCATCTGTTCTTTTAATAAAGGAGTTCATATAACGCTCCTCTTGTGCTTTTAGTGCTATAACACGCTCTTTTACCCCTTCGGGATAGGCATTTTTGATGAATACATAGTTAAAGATAGCTTCTTGTGCTGCAGCACGCTCTTTTGCAAGGGCATAAGCACTATAGCCGTTAAGTTCCATGGAGATTTTGGCATCTGTAGAAATTTTAGCAATCTCTGCGATAGAACTTAAAAAAGCACCATTAATATCTATGTAGTAGTCCATCATTTCGTTAAGTGAAACAGAAGCATTACTGATTTCTTGACGAATTGAGTGGAGTTGGGTGAGTTGATTGAGTGTTCTCTCTATTTTGGTTCGAAATTTTTTGGAGTATGAGTTCATGTTAAGTGACGCAACAAACTCTTTAAAGTCGATGAGCTTTTCATCTACATTATTTCTCTCAAGATTTAACTCTCTTGAAAATTTTTTTCCATCAGTTGCAAGATATGCGCCACTTACACTACGTTCACTCTGTAAAGAGTGTACAAGCGCACTCATACTTGTTGTAAATTGCACGATTTTTGTAATTGTTTGCATATTATGATTGTCATCATAGCTCTGTTTGATAAGTGCTGATGCAAAATAGAGAAGTCCAATAAGCGGGACTAATGCCAAAATAGCCATCTTGACTTTAATGGAGATGTCTTTAAATTTAATCACAGTTTTTCCTTTGTATTGTAATTCTTATAATTTTAGCAAAAATAATATAAAATTATACATTAGAATGAATAATTAATCGATTTCTGCCAGTTTCTTTGGCTTCATAGAGTGCTTTATCAGAGAGCGTTATCATCTCCTCTAAGCTATCGGCAGTTCCATAAAATAGTCCAATAGAGACAGTATAGGAGAGTGTTATATCTTTTAGCGTGATACTGTTTTGCTCAAATGCCTCTTTGATTGTTTGAAATTTTTGTGTAAGATCATCAAGTGAGATATCTTCTAATAATATACAAAACTCCTCACCACCAAAACGGGAGATTAAGTCACTTGTACGCAGGTATTTGTGTAGGATAACAGCAACTTCTTTAATAGCAATGTCACCTACATCATGTCCATAAGTGTCATTTATCTTTTTAAAATAGTCTATATCTATCATAGCAACTGCGAGAGGCATTTTTTTTCTTCGTGCTTTTTGTACTATTGGGACACCACTTTCAAAAAAGAAACGGCGATTATAGAGACCTGTCAGGAAGTCTTTACTTGCACTCTCTTTTCCTTGTCGGAAAAGATCTACAAGTTCTAGGTTTACATTGATGCGAACTGCAAACTCCTCATAGGTATAGGTTTTATTGATAAAGTCATTTGCTCCATGACGAATAAATTCAGTAGCTATTTTTTTATCTTCATTGCCACTTAGGGCAATAATCGATAATCTATCTTTAGAGTAACTTTGTCGTAGTTCTAAGGTTAACTCCATGCCATTCATTTCAGGCATTTCATAATCAGTAATAACTAGGGGTATATAGTAGTCTGAGTTATGTAAAATATCTATAGCCTCTTTGGCACTTTCTGCTTCAATAACATGGACATGAAGTCTCTCCAGATTTTTTTTCGTTTGTTGACGAATAGCTTTAGAGTCATCTACCACCAGAACATATGAGTCGTAGTTGTGCAGTACTCTTTTTACACTTGTGACAATATAGTTAAGACTTTGTGGGTTACTCTTTGTAATATACTCTACGATGTCTTTTTGTAAAATTATATCTTTACTTGCCTGATTCATTCCACCTGTAAGCACTATAACGGGAACATTTTGTGTTAAAAGAAGGTCTATTACCTCTCCATTTGGAGCATCTGGGAGTGAAACATCTAAAACGGCAACTTCAAAGAGGGTCTCTTGAACAAGAGAGTGTGCCTGATTGTAAGAACTAGCTGTAACAATATCTGCATGAATCTCAGAACAGTTAAAAAGTGCTTTTTTGACCATGCTCACAACCACTTTGCTATCATCAACAACCAAAATTCTTTTTTTATTTTGCATCAAGAAAAATATCCACTTTTTATATAATTGTGGATTATAACTTTATCACTATAAGATGTCAATATTTTGAGGAGAATTTACAAAAATGAGGAGTAAAAGGTAGCTACTGAAGCAGCTACCTTTTTGAATAAGATATATTTTTTGTTACATCATACCCGGCATACCCATTTGAGGTGGCATTCCAGCTCCTGCATCTACTCCTGCTGGAGTCTCTTCAGGAAGATCATAGATCGCTGTCTCAGTTGTAAGAAGCATGGACGCTACAGATGTTGCATTTGTAAGTGCAACACGAGCTACTTTAAGTGGGTCGATAATGCCCGATTCAAACATATCTACATACTCACCCGTTGCAGCATTAAAGCCAACTGTTTCACTATCTGCTGTTTCAACACTATTGACTACTACACCTGTATCAAACCCTGCATTTTTTGCAATCTGCTTCATAGGTGCTTTGATAGCGCGAAGAATAATCTCCGCACCTATCTTTTGGTCGTCCTCTAACTCAAGAGAAACTTTGGAAGCTGCACGCACAAGAGCTGCTCCACCACCGATGATAATTCCCTCTTCTACTGCTGCTTTTGTAGCTGAGAGTGCATCATCGACTCTATCTTTTTTCTCTTTCATCTCAGTCTCTGTAGCTGCACCAACTTTGATAACTGCTACACCCCCGCTGAGTTTTGCAAGACGCTCTTGAAGTTTCTCTTTGTCATACTCACTTGAAGTCGCATCTATTTGTACTTTAATCTCTGCGATTCTCGCTTTTACAGCTGCATCATCTCCAGCACCATCTACAATAACAGTATTGTCTTTATCGATGACTACACGAGCAGCTTGACCAAGCATAGAGATATCAGTACCCTCTAAAGTGTGTCCTGTCTCTTCGCTGATAACTGTTCCCGCAGTAAGTGTTGCAATATCTTGGAGCATAGCTTTTCTTCTGTCACCAAATCCCGGAGCTTTTACTGCAGAGATGTTAAGCACACCACGAAGTTTATTTACAACCAAAGTGGAGAGAGCTTCACCCTCTACATCTTCAGCGATGATAAGAAGTGGACGAGATGTCTTTTGCACTTGCTCTAAAACTGGTAGCAAATCTTTTAAAGAGGAGATTTTACTATCAGCTAATAGAATCCAAGGATTTTCAATCTCCGCTATCATCTTCTCAGCATTTGTAATAAAATAAGGGCTGAGGTAGCCTCTATCAAATTGCATACCTTCAACTACATCAAGTTCATCAGAGATACCTTTTGCTTCCTCAACAGTAATAACACCGTCTTGTCCAACTTTGTCCATGGCTTCTGCTATCATATCCCCAATAGCACTATCTGAGTTTGCAGAAATAGTTGCAACTTGTGCTATATCCTGTTTTCCGTTTACAACTTTTGAAGATGCTTTAAGGTGTGTAAGAATTTCGTCACACGCTTTATCCATACCACGCTTCACTTCTACAGGGTTTGCACCCGCTGTGATGTTGCGCAGTCCCTCACTAAAGATAGCATTTGCAAGAACAGTAGCTGTAGTAGTACCATCACCTGCCTCATCAGCAGTATTTGAAGCAACCTCCTTTACAAGCTGCGCTCCCATATCCTCAAGTTTGTCTTTTAACTCTATTTCACGGGCTACTGAAACACCATCCTTTGTAAGCACCGGTGCACCATAAGATTTTTGAATTAAAACATTGCGACCACGAGGTCCCATTGTTACCTTTACTGCATCTGTGAGTTTCTCAACTCCTGCTGCCAACTTATTTCTTGCTGTGTCTGAAAAAATTATCTCTTTTGCCATATCTGCCTCCTTTTATGATTAACCAATAATTCCAAAAATATCTTCTATATCTAATACTATATATTTTTCACCATCAAATGAAACTTCATTGCCTGAATACTTGCCAAATAACACTTCATCACCATTATTTAATACTTTTACCTCTTCGCTTACTGCAACAATAGTACCACGAGAAGGTTTTTCTTTTGCATTGTCAGGGATTATGATACCCGAACTTGTAGTGTTAGTCTCTTCTACGCGTTTGACTAAAACTCTCTTTCCTAAAGGTGTAAAATTCATTTTATCTCCTTACAAATATGTTATAAATTTAGACTGAAATAGTACAAAAAAAAAGTAACAATGTCAATAACTTTAGCTAGAAAGACTAAAGTTACTTTAGCTTATATGTGTTACATTAAAAAAATCATGGTTAGAAAAATATTTTCTTGAAATTTTAGTAAAATCAGAAAAATTAAAGCTTTGTAAGGATATAATTCCACCCTCTTAAAAAGATGTCAAGGTAGCTCAGCTGGTTAGAGCGCTGGTCTCATAAGCCGGAGGTCGAGAGTTCAAGTCTCTCTCTTGACACCATCTTTAAGAACCCTTTTTATTCCGGATTAGCTCAGCGGTAGAGTAGGTGACTGTTAATCACTTGGTCGCTGGTTCGAATCCAGCATCCGGAGCCATCAATAAACCCCTAAATATGAGTTCAAGCACTTTTCAGAATCATAAGTTTCAGAAAAATCCAATTTAGTAACCTATTAGTAAACATATTTTAAATAAAAAACGAGAAATATTATGGAATTATGCGTAGCCCTTGATTTACCCACAAAAGAAGAAAATTTAGCATTAGTAGAGAAGATAAAAGAGTATGATGTTTGGCTTAAAGTTGGTCTTCGCAGTTATATTCGTGATGGTGAGGAGTTTTTAAAAGAGATTAAAAAAATCAATCCTGACTTTAAGATATTTTTGGATCTTAAACTCTATGATATCCCAAATACAATGGCTGATGCAGCAGAGTCAATTATGGGACTTGGTGTAGATATGTTTAATGTGCATGCAAGTGCAGGAAGAAGAGCGATGCGTAGTGTGATGCAGAGATTAGAGAAGTATGAGAAGCGTCCTTTAGTTTTAGCTGTAACGGCACTTACATCATTTACAGAGGATGAGTTTCGTGCAGTTTATGAAAAGGATATCGCTCCAAAAGCTGATCAGTTTGCAAAGGATGCACAGGAGAGTGGGCTAGATGGTGTAGTCTGCTCAGCTTATGAGTCTGCATCAATAAAAAATATCACAAGCAAAGAGTTTATGACACTCACACCGGGAATCAGACCTTTTGGTGAGGATAGTGGTGACCAAAAAAGAGTGGCTGATGTCGTTTTTGCACAAGAGCAGTTGGTAGATTTTATAGTTGTCGGTCGTCCTATATATCAGGCACAAAACCCTGCTGAAATAGTATCTAAAATTTTATCTCTCATTTAAGCTAAATATAATAATATTATAACTATAATTGCACTCTTCAAAAGGAGAATTGGGTGAGTGGCTGAAACCACATCCCTGCTAAGGATGCGTACGGGTAACTGTACCGAGAGTTCGAATCTCTCATTCTCCACCACTTGAAGATTTACAAACAATCAAAAAAGATTTTTACCAAATACAAAAAAAGGATTCCCTTTGAAGAGTGTGCATCCAAAAATAGATGAGAGCTGGAAGAAAGTACTTCTCTCGGAGTTTTCTCAAGAGTATTTTATACAGCTAAAATATTTTTTAGAAGAGGAGCAGAAGCACTTTAGAACTTTTCCTCCAAATAGAGATATATTTAGAGCTTATAACACTACAAAGTTTGATGCCATAAAAGTCGTCATTCTTGGGCAAGATCCTTATCATGGGGCGAATCAGGCACATGGTCTTGCCTTTTCTGTCTTGGAGGGAACAAAGTTTCCTCCCTCTTTAGTAAATATCTTTAAAGAGTTACAGAGTGATGTAGGGTGTGACTTTCCAAGCTCTGGAAATCTTCTTCGCTGGGCAGAGCAGGGGGTCTTTTTACTCAATACCGTGTTGAGTGTAAGAGAGGGAAATGCAGGTTCTCACAGGATGCAGGGGTGGGAGCAGTTTACTGATGCAACTATCAAAGCGATAAATGAGAACTTAGAGAATGTAGTCTTTATTTTATGGGGAAAACCGGCACAGAGTAAAGAGCGTTTCATAGATACAACTAAACATCTCATCTTAAAGGCACCGCACCCCTCTCCGCTCTCATCCTACAGAGGTTTTTTTGGCTCCAAACCATTCTCTCAAACTAATGCGTATCTGCAAGCACATGGCAAAGAGCCGATAGCGTGGTGTTTGTCTTAGTGAACAATAAACTCAGCAACCACCGCTAAATGATCGGAGTACCCCTTTCCTACGTGGCGTCGTGGTTTTCTCCATGTTGTTTGCCAGCGATATATTCCCTTGCCTTTTAAAAGGTAGTCTTTATCAAAGCTTCTAATGGAGTGGCGTTTGTAGGTGATACCTTTTTTGTTGAGTAGAGCAGGGGAGATTAAGATATTGTCAAGTGTCTCTTTTTTCCCACGAAAGATGTAGCTGTAACGCTTCTCTTTTGGTGTATCATACCAGAGGTTGTAAAATTCGCCCCTTTCTGGTTGTGCGTAGTAAGCACTTTGCTGATGTTCTTTTGTCCCTAGTACATCATTTATGCCGGTGATGCCATTGGTATCGTTATGTTTGCGTTTTCTTTTAAAGAGTTTATACTCCTCATAGTGTGAGTTAAAATCTCCCAACACTATGATGTTCTTCTCAACGCCTAGCTCTTTTACTCGCTTAAGCACTTTTTTGGCAGAGACTATACGCATACTCTCCGGACCCGCTTTTGATTTCCAATGGTTTATGAGTAGGTAGAGGTCTTGATGGTTGATTGTAAACTTGGCTTCGAGAATATTTCTGTACTGGTAAGAGGAGGTAACAGCTATCTCTTGGGTATAAGCAAAGGGGATTTTACTCAAAATTGCGACTTTAACTGTCGTCTTTTTATAGTTGGCTATGCTAAAGTAGGGGTAGTAGAGTCCCGCTCGCTTGAGAGTAAAGCGTAAATCTTTGAGTGCTTGGAGAGACTCCACCTCCTCTAAAGCAATAATATCTGCATCGATATCTTTGATAACTTTTGCAAGATTACGTAGTTTGATGGCATAGTTTTTTGCATTCCAACCAGAGCGTGTGTTTGGGATATACTCTTTGTATTCATTACCATCACGCTTTAAGTCAAAAAGATTATCAACATTATAAGTGGCTATCTTCAAAGTCTGCTCCCCAAAAAGAAAGGTTACAAGAAAGAGAAGCAGAGCAACCGTTTTCATTAAAGGATGCCATTAAGACGCAGCAGTTTTGTAGTATCAGGATCTCTACCCATAAGCTCATAAAATAGCGCTTGCATACTCTTTGCCCCACCATTTTTGAGAATGATATCTGCATACTTTTGTGCTGTTTTTGAGCCAAAGATACCCTCATCGACAACAGAGTAAAATGCATCTGCACTCAGCACCTCTGCCCATTTGTAACTGTAGTATCCAGCAGCATAGCCACCGGCAAAGATATGTGCGAAACCATTTTGAAACTTGTTATAGCTCGGAGTCGGTATGAGTGATGTCTCCTCTCGAATGCTATCTAGGATACTCTGCACCTCCGCTTCACTGTGAGTGCCGTTATGTATCTTCATATCAAAGATAGAGAACTCTAGCTGTCTGAGCATTCCCATAGCGGAGAGAAAGTTCTTGCTCTTGACAAGTTTCTCTATCATGGCATCACTAAGTGTTTCACCCGTCTCATGGTGCGTAGCAAACATCTTTAGCACGGTAGGTTCATAGGCAAAGTTCTCTAAAAATTGCGATGGAAACTCAACTGCATCCCACTCCACACCATTTACCCCACTCACTTCACTCTCACTCACATCGCTGAGGAGGTGATGGATGGCATGACCCATCTCATGAAAGAGTGTGACAACATCATCGTGTCGCAGTAGAGAGGGATTTGTCTTAGATGATGCAGGGAAGTTACAGACAACAAAAGCGGAAGCGAGTTCCTCCTCCCCTTGCAGATTTGTAGAGTGTGCCTGCCAGTTATGCATCCACGCACCACCGCGTTTTGTCTCTCTTGCTTCTAAGTCGAGATAGATGCGTGCTTTAACTCTTCTGTTAACAGAGATATCGTAAGAGAGAGCTTTTTCATGCCACAACTCCTCATCAATCAGCGTAAACTCCAAGCCAAAGAGCTTTTGTAAAAATGCAAACATGCCACTAAGAACACTCTTTTGTTCAAAGTAGGGGCGGTACTCCTCAGCATCAATGGCATACTGCTCTTTTTTGAGTATTTCACTATAGTAGGCAGTATCAAAACTCTGTAGTGGTTGTGGGGCTATCTTTTGGAGCATACCGAGCTCTTTTTTTGCTTGTGCTTTGGAGTTTTGCAGCAGAGAGTCTAAAAACTCTAAAACCTGCGCTTCACTCTTCGCCATTTTGCTCTTAAGGGAGTATGCTACATAGTTCTCAAATCCAAGGAGTCTGCTCATCTCATCTTTAAGTGCGAGTGTCTCCTCTATAATCTTTGCATTTTCAGGAGCGCGCGTCACATAGGCTCTGTAAAGATCCTCTCTAATTTTGGCATTTTTCCCATAGGTCATATAGGCGATGTAGGAGGGCATCTGCAGAGTAAAACGGTACTTTGTGATCCCATCCTCTTCAAACTTGGCAGTCTCTAAGTCACTTTGAGGAATCCCCTCTACATCTGCCGCGTCGGTGATGATATACTCATACGCATTAGTTGCATCAAGAAGGTTTTGCGAGAAGTTGTTTGCAAGTTCACTCTGTCTGAGATTTATCTCTTCGAGTCTCTTTTTTGTTGCATCATCTAAGTGTGCACCACTCTGCTCAAAGTGTTCTATATTTAACTCTAAAACTCGTATCTGCTCATAGTTAAGGCTCTCTTTTTGGCTCTCTAAGATTGCTTTATAGGCTGTGTAAATCTCTATGTTTTGAGAGAGTTGTGTTGAGTACTGTGTAATGAGTGGCAGAGCGTTTGTATAGACCTCTTGTGTCTTCTCTGAGTTGTTAACAGAGTTGAGGTGTGAGAGCGGTGTAAAAAACTCCTCTAACTCCTCCTCCATTACTTCCATCGGTTTTACAAAATTACCATAGGTTTTATGCTCCTCTTTGAGCAGCTCCTCTATTTTTTTATTGTTTGCAGTAAGTCTCTTTTGTAAATCATCTATAAAATTATCTAAATCGCATTGAAACACTAAAAATTTTTCCATTATTTAATCCTCTTCATCTCTTTTTTGTACAATCGCACCAAATTTTTCTATCAATATATCATCATATCTGTTTGCATACTTAATGAGTCTCTCGACTGCTACCTTCCCCTCTTTAAATGTTAAAGAAGAATCCACAATGAGGTAGGAGAGATAGATACTGTTCTCATTAATGGAGAACTGCAGGTAGGAGAGCTTATCATTTTCACTAAGGAGATAATCATAGAGTTTACCTATATTTTTATTTGGAATGGCACAGAGTTTGGAGTCCCCTATGATGATGCCATTTTCATAGTAGTTGATGTCGATGCGAGCAGAACCTTCATCTATGCGCCACGAGGCTTGAGAGCGGCGTGCAAGTGTAACATTAATATCAAGAGACTCCAAAATCTCCTCCATTAACTTTGTTGGACCTGTGGGCTTGTACCCCTTGCGCCTCTGTCTTGCTATCTCTAGTTTTACACCACACTCAGGGCAGTAGTCATGCTTGATTCTCTGCTCCTCTATAAGATTTTTACATGAGGGGCATTTGATGATATCTCTACTCTTTTGTGATTTAAAAGCACTCAGTGCCTCTTGAAGGTAGAAGTATGGCAGCGCAAAGCCGAGGTTATTGGCATTTTGGATGATGAAGGTATTTACTCCAACTACATCGCCTGCTTCATTAAGGAGTGGACCACCGCTATTTCCGGGATTTATCGCTGCATCAATCTGAATATACTCCAGATCATCTTGAAGTCGTGATGCACGAGAGACAATCCCCTCTGTTGCCGTATAGTTAAGACCATAGGGATGTCCAACGGCGATGATGACATCTCCATCATCAACCATAGTCGTAGCAAGATGCAACTCTATAGCAGGTTTTTCAAAACTATACTCAATAAATGCCAAATCAAAATAGGGGTCATCATAGATAACTTTTGCGATGGTTCGCGGGACTTTTTTCCCGCTGATGACAACCTCTCTTAGTCCACCAACCACATGAGAGTTGGTAATGATAAGGTCATCGATTATAAATCCTGTACCACTCCCATAAGGAGTCATTATCTGCATAATATTTTCGATATGCTTCTCTAAAACACTCTGTGTATTCATAGATGCTTACTCCTCAAAGTCTAAATTTTTTAACATATTATAGTAGGAGTGGCTAAAGGCATTGAGTGATGTAAAATTAAGTTCATCACTAAAGAGGGCGAGATTTTTATACTGCTCTTGACTTTTGGAGACAATGTCTTGCAGCCTTGAGATAATGGCGCGTTTGTTGAGTGTCTCTTTTTCAAAGTCATAGAGTCTCTCACACTCTAACGAGGCAAAGTAAGAAGCATTTTGTACTATAACAAGGGTGTGTAGTAACTCTTTAATAACGCTGTTAAGTCCATAGTTATAGAGTGAGTAAAAAGCCATATACTGATAGATAGTCGCAATAATCTGTGGATAACGATTGTTTTTATACCACTTTATCTTATTTTGTGATTCTGTTATAAAGGTAACAAACTCATCATAGGAGGATTTCTCTATTGGGCTAAAGGTATATTTTGCATCATAGAAGTTTTTGCTAAAGGTTTCAAAGGAGAGTTCTTTGAGCTGCTCTACATACTCTCTTAACTCCTCGTTGCGTGACTCTAGGGTTACTTGGTCATTCGCAAAGTAGGCTTGGATTTTTTTTGAGAGTTTTTGGTAGAAGGTATATTTTGGTACTAAGAGATAATCCATCTTGAGAAGTATGTTGAGGTAGAGAAAAGATTGCATACTACTATTGTCATTTGAGGGGAGAGTAAGTACCTTTGTCTCAAGCTCACTAATAAGCTCTTGCATATAGTTATATTTTATCTCCAACTCTTTTGTATCGGGTGCTTGAATATGCCCAATATCTTGTAGTGGTATCTCTGGAAACTCACTTACTATATGCTCTTTGTCAAAGTCAGCATTCAGTGCTAACTCTCTAAGCGGGAAAAAGATTTTTTGTGGTGAGAGCGAGATGTTGTCAAGATAGAGTTTGAGTTTTATATACTCTGCATCACTAAAGTAGTTGGCATAAGTGAGCTGGTAGTTTCTCTCTAACACATAGCGCTTTAGAGCAA
>JALWSY010000176.1:23862-36997 GCA_027083035.1 Sulfurimonas sp.
CTTCCTTGAAACATCTCAAATTGTAATAATGCATCATTCTCTTGGTGCAAGATAATATTCTCATTACTTGCATCATCACTAAAGTTTATGAGGGATTCAAAGAAGTAAACATAGGCTTCGAGGATTCTGTTTTGCTCAAACGCCTCATACGATTTGTTAAAAAGCTCCTCTTCGTTAGGGTTAATGGAAGCATTAATCCCCCGTCCGAAGCTTACCTTACAAGTAGATGTTGTTTGAAAAAAATTAAACCAGCTCATAGACTCACTTTGTACCTATTTTAAAAGCAGGTATATTAGCATAAAGTTTATAAATGTCATTAGAGTAAAGGCTCTTTTATAAAAGAGGTGTGGTGATTTTACAATGAGAGGTGCATCTTTTACAAAGTATGGCTTTACTTTTGCGGGATGTGTTAACTCATAAAACATTTCAGAGTAGTGTGCATATCTCTGCTCTTTATTGATGGCAATAGAACGTAAAATGACACTATCAAGCCAATCGGGAATGTTTTTGTTGTAGTGACTTGCCGGTTTTGCCTCTTTAAAGGTTGGGTTTTGAAAAGGCTCTATCTCACCGTAGGGGTACTTGCCCGTTAGTGAGAGATAGAGTGTAACACCTATAGAAAAAATCTCACTAGATTCGCTGATAGCCTCCCCTAAAAAGCGCTCAGGTGATAGGAAACTTGGTGTTCCCGCTTTGTTGTCTGAGGAGAAAATTTCTGTAATGCTTCCAAAATCTATAATTTTAAACTCTAGATTTTCTTCATCATCCTTTGCTATCATGATATTAGGCGGTTTAATATCACCATGGACAAGGTCAAATTTTAATAGATACTGTGCCATACTTAAAAGAGTATGCGCAAGCTCTACTGCATCATCGATGGTAATGTTTTTTTGCTGTAAGAAGTTGTCAAGATCCTCACCTTTAAAGAGTTGCATCACATAGTAGCGGTGTGTACGTGTTTTTGGAATAACTGCTTTTGGAAAGAAAGAGGCTTTGAGGCGTTTTGCATTCCAAGCCTCTTTTACAAAGAGATCAAGAACAGACTCATCCTCAAGTGCTTCAATCGGTGCAAATTTAATAACATAATCTTTAGTCTTTTTATGTGCAAGCCAAGTCCTCTCGTTTTGAATGAGTGCCTTCTCAAGGCGGTATCCATCGATGACATCACCCTCTTTAAGTGTTGTTGGAATGGTAAGCTTTTGCTGTTTTAAGATGGAGACTTCATCTGCTTTTAAAATATCTAAAACAACGGCAGTCGTATCATCAGGTAGGTCATCATCAACAAGTTTTGATGCTTTTTTTACCAAAGCATGAGCGCCTAGTTCGATGCCCCTCTCAAGAGCTGCATCATCTAATATGTTGTAAAGCCCATCACTACAGAGCAGTATCTTATCATTTTTCTCTAAGGTGTTTTCAAAGTAGTAGGGTTCTACTTTTTCATCTATACCGATGGCTTGAGTGAGGACATTTTCATACCCCTCTTCATCCATAGAGTGATCTTGTGAGAGTTGGTTAAGTTTTTTGTTACGGTAGAGATAGACACGACTATCTCCCACATTTGCCCCATAGAGACGATTTCCTTCAATGACGACTATGGTGAGCGTTGTCACTAACTCACTACGCTCATAGTTTATCTGAGACTCTTTGTAGAGAATATCGTTGATAGATTGTGTAAAGGTAAGAATGGACTTCTCAATAGACCATGTTTTTGGACGGATTTTAAAGTTGTTCATCAGGTAAGTTGTAACGCGAGAAGCTGCCTGCGCTCCCTCAGCAGCACTACCAACTCCATCACAGACTATGGCGATGGTAAGATTTCCTATCGTTCTAACATCATAAAAATCATCCCCTGTTAAATCTTTATGTTTAGCGAGTGAAAATCCGGAAGTTTTTATCTTATTTGATGCCATAAGTAACCCTTTTATAAAATCTCTGTTATTGTAACAAAATAGAGCCTATAAAAGGGAAGATGTTTGTGTGCTTTTTAAGCAGTTTCAAGCAAGAGAGGAGATCTCTGCTTGAAATATGAAATTTGTATTAGATGACTCTAGAATTTATAGTCGAGTTGTAGCCATGCTACTTGTTTGTCATTTGTATATCCTGTAACTTCACCTTTTTGGTATGCAGCAAGTTTTGCAAGACCTTTTAGGTTTTTAACACCCGGAATAGCATTTACATACACAACATCAAACTCTGTACCTAAGTCAGTACCAGTTCCAGTAGATGTAGCCATATCTGTATCTGCATTAAACATATGGTAAACACCAAGAAGTTTACCAAAACCTTTTGCTTTATAGCCTACTCTTACATTTATATCTTCAAGACCACCAGTTGGTGTATTTAAAAACATATCTGCCCAACCATTAAATTTATGGTTAGTACCTAATGGAGTTGTAAACTGTGTTTTTCCACTTGTATCAGCACCACTTTGTAACTCATAGTTTCCACCTACTAAGATACCAGAGATATTAGCACCTAAGTCAAGGTTAATGTATGAAGCATCTGCTTTAGGTTTTCCGTTACCAGCATACTCCATAGTTGCATCAGACTGCATAGCATATTCTGCACGGTAGTTTAACTTTGCACCCATATCTACCTTACCAGTTAATGCTATACCATATGTGTCATGGATAGAAGCAAGTAAGTAACCATATCCAGTAATAGAGAGTTCATCCATTACCTTATAGTTTGCGTGTAATAAAACTGAAGATGTATTTGTTGTTGTTACACCTTTAACACCTGCATAGCCATATACAAATGCAGCTAAGAGAGTTAGATTTTCAATGTCACTATTTGCAACATATGCAGTATCATATGAACGCTCATTTTGTCTCCAACCAACTGTACCTATGAAACGCTGATTATCAAGATTTACGTGTGAACGACCTACATGGAGGGCAGTTTTTCCTATCGTATAATCAAGTGTTGCTTCTGATAACATAGCAAGTTGTGGATCTGCAATAACATCATATTTAGTCTCACCATTTTGTGTACTATTGTATTTTGTATAGCCAAAATTATTTACAGTTTGAATACCAATTGTGGTACTTAAACCTTCAACCTCTAAAAGTCCAGCAGTTACAGCAAGGTGAGTACGAGCAGTAAAAGCATTTGCCGCATCCTTACCATTATCTTTCACATCTGCATGCTCATAACGAGGACGGATTTCACCCTTGAATTTCATATTACTAAAAATACTCACTCCATCACTTGAAGCACTTACCGCACTAAAAGAACCCATTATAGCTGTTAGAGCAACAGCCGACATTACGATTTTCTTCATTTTCATTCCTTAGTATGTATTTGAAGTATTACTACCTCTATAAAACTTACCAAATGTAAGCTTTACAAACATAGTAAAAGATATATGAAATTTACTATCATATATCTTTATTTTATCAATCTTCTTCAGTTGCAAGTGGTGTGATTGCTTCCCCTCTCTCTGCTTCTATTTTTTCACGATGTTCAGCCATCTTCAGTCGTAAGTCATCCATCATAATCTCAGAGACATCATCCTCTTTAAGCCACTTCACTTCATCGATATGTCCACCATAATCATCACCTAGAGCTTCTATATTTGTCTCTAGCTCCTCAAGGTTATTACAGAGCATGACCTTTCCATCTACAGTATCTTTAAGCTCTATAAACCAGTTGTCATCCTCACCGGCACAGATTTTTGCTTCAAATATAACTGCCATTATAACTTCTCTCTCTCTTTAGCAGAGTCAAACTCATGAGCAAAGGCGACCATATCTTCCCTTTTTTTCATGTCTCCATTATAGACAACTTTATCAACATCGGCATTGGCAGTATCGTGCAGGATTTTAGGAACCGCATCTCTCTCGTTTATGAATTCTATTTGCTCATCAAGTTCATCTTCACTATATGCCATCTGCATATCTGCTGCATAGACAAAAGGGATAGCTTCGATGACTCTGAGCTTCTCCAACTCTTCAGAGACACTATTACCCTCTATAGTAATAATAACACGCCCTTTTTCATCATGGAGATGATAATCACACACTTCACAACTCTTCAAACTTTCGACGACTTCCTCTAAATGTTCCGGAACAGTTTGCACAACAATACTTGATATATTCATCTTAAAATCCTTTACTTATATATAACGGTGCGTTTTGCTTCACCATGTGCTTCTCTTATTCTATCATATAATCTCTGATTTTTTAACTTATCAGAGTAACTTATAGGTGTTCTGAGTGATTTATACTCAATTAACTCACCATTTTTATAAACTCCAGAGATAATTGCCTCTACCCAGTAGAATCCTCTATCTTTTCTTAGATTTTTAACAACACCCTTCCATTGCTTTTTTGCATCAAGTGTCTGCCACAAATCGGTAAAAACGCTCCGAGGCATATCGGGATGTCTCACAATATTATGTGGTTTTCCGATTAACTCCTCTAAAGCATAGCCACTAATTTCACAAAATGTCTCATTTGCATAAGTGATAACTCCATTGAGGTCTGTTCGTGATATAATTAACTCATTCTCAGGGACTGTAGTTTCAACTAAAAATTCACTCTCATTAAACTCCATTGTATGCTCCTAGTGGATTTGGTAGAAGTTGATAACTTTATCATCACTTGCTACAAAAAATTCATTTTCATTGATAAAGAGAATCTGTGTAGGTGTCATAGCGATACTACCAAAGATTCCAATATTACTCTTAGTATCTGTTTTAAAAACAGTTATGTCGTTTTTCTCATTACTAGAGTATGCTGCAAATTTAGCACTTGGTGAGAGTCCTGCAGCATAGATAAGAAATGAGGATGTTTTATAGTATGCTGCATGAAGTGTTAAGTTATAAATAACAGCGCGTCTATCTTTCCCAGCGGTTACTATGATATTGCTTTTATAATCTACACAAAAGACATTGTCTAAGTTTTCCCCTGCAAGCGTTTGAATAATTTTGCCACTTTTAGTATCTATAAGATGTAAATCTCCTGATTCATCAGCAATGACTATTTTACTTCTATCTTCACTTAGCGCAAAGTTAGAAAATTTTGACATGGAAGCTTGGATTTTCCAGTTTTGCTTTTTCTCTTTTATATTATAGGAGATGATATCATTACTTAAAAGAGCAAAAATTACATTTTGTGCATCTAAAAATTTTGCTTTTGCGATAGAAAGCCTATCTTTGGCTGTGATGAGTGGGACGAGTTGGGAGTTTTGATAGATGGAGATAGCTCTATACCCTCCGTCTGCTTGTGAGAGTAGAACTGTTTTGTTATCCAAAACATCAACAGAGTATATTTTTGCATCCACGCTATCACCCATAAAGTCTCTAATCTTATCAATTTTTATCCTATGGATGATTTTATTTTCTTTGACATTAAAGATATCTATTTCGCCTGCAGTTGTTGCAGCATAGAGCTTTCCATCTTTAAAGACAATATCTGTAACATGAGCAACTGCTTTAAGTTGTTTCTTTGGTGGGGTAGTTGGTTGTGCGAAAAGCGGTGCTAAGAGTAGAAAGAGTAGGGCTATAAGTCTCATATCACTTTCTCTCCTGAGTATTTATGGCATACGAAGGGCATCTACTGATGCAAAACCCACAAGAGGTACACTTTTCTTGGTTGATAGTCGGCATAAACATCGCTTTAAACTCTATGGCATCCTCAAGACAAGGGTCTTTACAAGAAAAACACATAACACCCTCCCAACTCATACAAGAGTTTTGATCTATCACAACATCTACATCAAGATGTTTTTTATTTTCTAATGTTAAAACATTTACTTCACAAGCGGTAGCACAATCATCACAATAGGTACAACCACTCTTTGAAACATCGAGCTTGGGCGTTTTATCATCCCCAATAATTATAATTTGCTCTTGACATGAAGTGGCACAGAGACCTTCACAATTTTGACACTCTATGCCAAAAGCATTTATATCACCAAAATAAGGTGGTCTGATGATGACTTCTTGAGGCTTTTTCTCTTTAACTACATCCCCAATGGATGTAGAGAGAAAGCTAAAAAGCTCTCTTCTCTCTTTATTTGCTAGCATCGAAAGTGTCTATACCTTCCATAAGTCTATCACCATTCCAGCGTGATTTTTCTGCACCATCTTTATCTATATAGTCTGGTGTGAAGTTGTTTGGAACTGCAAGTGGCTCAACTGCCTGTGGTGCATGGCATTGTGTACAGTTGTATCTTCCACCATAAAGTTTTCCATGATTAGATTTTATGGAAACATTTGCAAGTTTTTCACTTGAAGTGTTTTTAATCTTATGACCATCTTTTTCAACTTCTCCATCTGGTGCTATAGTAGTGACTGGTCTAAAGTCCATAAAGTGTGACGGTGGAATTGGCGTCGCACCCATAGCGGAAGCTACTTCTGGCATATGACAACCTAGACATTGATTGTCACCTATTTTAATAGGAATAAGACCTGTTACATCATGAGGAATCATAGGTGGTGCATCTTGGAATGCTCTCTCAAACTTATGTCCACTTCCTGCATAGCTTTCAGAATATTTTGTACCATTAGGTTTGATAGCGTCTTCTTTAAATAGAGTTGCTTTTCTTAGACCTAAGGAGTCTTCACTAATAGTTGGCTTTACTATCTCTTGTTTTGCTGGAGCTGCATTTTCATTACACCCCACAAACAGTAGTGTTGCAGCAACTAAACCAAGTGTTATTTTGTTTATTACTTTCATTTTACTCTCCCGTTTTTTTACTTTGCATGATGTTTCGTATTGAAAAATTCAATGCATCATCATCACACACTTCTATACATCTCGCACAGTTTGTACACTCTCCAGAGAGGACGGGTAAGGACTCCTTACCTATCATGTGGAGAACCTGATTCTCAGGACAAACAACCTTGCATTTCATACATAAAGTACACTTTTCTTCTGAATGATGCACTCGGATGAAACTAAATTTACCAAGTAGTGAATAAAATCCACCAAGTGGACAGATATGCCCACACCATCCATGTCGTAAGACAAAGAGGTCAAAAAGAAAGATGATTGTTACTGCCGCCCATCCAAATCCAATGCCAAAGACTATGCCTCTGTGCATCATAGAGATGGGGGAAATAAATTCAAAGGCAGCTACACCCATAACTGCTGAAACGATAAGACTTAGACCTAAAACCCAGTATCTTAAGTTTCGTGAAGCAGGTTGCTTTACACCGGTAAGCTGATTCATTCCTATAAGTTCTCGAACAAATTCCGCAAAATCTGTTACCATATTGATAGGGCATACCCATGAGCAGAAGGCTCTACCCCCTATCAAAAAGTAAAAGAGCGTTACAATCAACGCACCTATAAGTACATCTGAAGCAAGCAGAGCACCTGCTGAGAACATTTGCAAAAGTGCATAAGGATCACTCATAGGCACAGTATCAAGTATCATCGAGGCACTCAGGTCACCACGCAGTAGTGTCCAGCCCCAGATATTTGCACCAAAGTATAAAAAGAGCAGACCTATCTGTGTTACTCTTCTTAATATAAGGTAACGATAGTTATTCCAAACTTTTTTCATTCGTACAAATCCTCTAACAAGTCACCATTGAGTTTATCAGCTGCTTTTTGCTTACTTATCTCAGTTGTAGATTTGATTTCTTTTGCATTCTTTAAACGCTTTTCATCCTCTTTATCCCAACCTTTGATATAGTAATTTCCAGCTTTTCCTTGAGCTAACTCTCTTGGCAGTATCTGAATAGCTGCCTTCTCAGTAACGCAAGCATGCTCACATAGTCCACAACCAGTACACGCATCAGAGTGAACAACAGGCTTCATAAAAGCGTGCTTTCCAGTTCTCTCATTTTTTTGGTATTCGATGGTTATAGCTTGACCAAGAATAGGGCAGGCTCTATAACAAGCATCACATTGTATTCCCCAAAAAGCAATACAGCTCTCTTCATCTACAACGGCTAAACCCATGTCAGCACTTTTTATATCCAAGATTCCATTTGTCGTTACACTAGATTGATCAAGGGCTCCAGTAGGACATACAGGAACACATGGAATATCTGGACACATATAACACGGAACATCTCTCGGTACAAAAAATGGAGTACCAAGAGGCTTGTCATCACCGGGCTTCGCAAGTGATAGCGTATCATATGGACACGCTTCTACGCAGAGTCCACACTTGATACACGTCTTTAAAAAGTCATCCTCACTCAAAGCTGCAGGTGGACGAAGTGTGAGTTGTGAGGCAGTAGCCTCATCTAAAAACGCACTCCAGATAAACCCACCCATAGTAGCAAGACCAAAACCTCTTGCCATGGTAAGAATAAATTTTCTTCTATCACTCAATGCCTGTTTTTTCATCTTCTTGTTTCTCTATCTATGCTTTGTAAATTTTAACTGCACACTTTTTATAGTCAGTCTGTTTTGATTGCGGACATGTTGCATCAAGACAAACTTTGTTGATAAATACTTTCTCATCAAACCATGGAACAAACACGAGTCCACGAGGAGGTCTGTTTCTTCCACGAGTCTCTACGTGTGCTTTTACTCTACCACGACGAGATTCAACCCAACAAAGATCACCCTGTTTGAGTCCTTTCTCTTCAGCAGTTTTAGGGTTCATGTAACAGAGTGCTTCTGGAACTGCACGGAAGAGTTCTGGAACACGCATAGTCATTGTACCTGAGTGCCAGTGTTCAAGAACACGACCTGTTGCTAACCAAGTATCATACTCTGCATCTGGCATTTCTGGTGGATCCATGTATGGACGAGCAAAGATTTTTGCCTTATCTGGAAGTGGTTTTTTCTTTGGATCTTTTACACCAAGCAGGTCACCTTGAGGGAGTGCTTTTGCAAGTGGTCCGTAAAAAGCGTGTGTTGAACCACTTCCTGACTTTGCAACAGCTTTTGCTGCGTAAGGATCGTATTTAACATTAAATCTCCATGGTGTCTCTTTACCATTAACTACCGGCCATTTCAATCCACGAACTTTGTGGTATGTTACAAAATCAGCTAAGTCATGCCCATGACCGCGACCAAATGATGCATACTCTTCCCAGAGATATTGGTGTACCATAAATCCACAACCTTTAACAACTTTACCGTCACCACCGATTACATTTCTGCTATCTCCGTTACAGTCTGAGTTATCATACCCTTTTTGAGGGAAGCTGTTTAAGTCTATTTTGTATGATTTAGCCTCTTTATTTGCATAAAGAATCTCATACATAGTAGTATCATCATTGTAACCAAGTGCTTGAGCTGCTTTTCTTACATCTGGTAGTTTTTTACCATTGCGAAGTGTATATGGACCCCATAAATCTTTAACAGTAAATCTTTTTGAAAGTTCCATCCATTGCCAAGTATCACTCATTGCATTTCCTACCGGCAGGACTTGTTGTCTCCAGTGTTGTGAACGGCGCTCTGCATTTCCATACGCACCCCACTTCTCATAAATCATAGCAGATGGAAGTACAAGGTCAGATACCATTGCTGAGATTCCCGGATAACCATCAGAAGTAACGATGAAGTTATCTAACTCACGAGCTGCTTTAATCCAGTGTTTTGCTGATGCAGAGTCTTGATACGCATTACAAACATTTACCCAAGCAAATTTAACAACACCATCTTCAATATCACGGTGGATTTTCATAATGTGCTGGTTACCAACTGGGTTTAGTGTACCCTCTGGGATTTTCCATCTGTTTTCAGTATGTTTTCTATGATGAGGGTTTTTAACCATCATATCTGCAGGAAGACGGTGACAGAATGTACCAACTTCACGAGCAGTACCACAAGCTGAAGGTTGACCAGTAAGTGAGAATGCTCCAGAACCCGGAAGTGCTTGTTTGTTAAGCATAAAGTGGACATTGTAAGAGAGTGTATTTACCCAAGTACCACGTGTATGTTGGTTCATACCCATAGTCCAAAAAGATATTACTTTACGACCTTTTTCAATATATAGGTCAGCTAAAGTTTGTAGCTTTTTCTTGAAGTTATCAAGAGGCTCATCCGGATCACCTTTAGCAATTTTTGCTACATAATCAAGTGTATATGGTGCAAGGAATTTTTTGTACTCTTCAAAAGAGATTTCCCAGTGTTTTAGACCAGCTGGTTTATTCACCATATCATCACCCTCTTTATACCCATACGGCTCTAGAGCAGGTGCCTCTTTCGCAGATACTTTATGTACCATTTCATGCTTAATCGTTTCCATCTCTTTTGCTGAATACTTACCAGCTGAACCATCAGGGCGAACAGGTGTAAGTGACTTCTCACCAGTTCTTCTCATACCGTAACCCATATTTACAGGTGATGCAGCAAAGATGATATTTTTCTTTAAAAAATCCCAATCAATTGCTTCAGGGTGATTATATACAATCTCATGAGCTATGTAGTTCCACATTGCAAGGTCAGTATTTGGAGAGAAAATAATCTCAATATCAGCCAAATCAGAAGTTCTATGTCTGTATGTTGACATATTGATAACTTTTACACGATCTGGATCTGAGAGTTTCTATCTGTTACACGAGACCAGAGTATAGGGTGCATCTCTGCCATATTTGAACCCCAAGATACAACCGTATCAGTAAGCTCAATATCATCATAACAACCAGAAGGCTCATCAATACCAAATGTTTGATAAAAACCAACAACAGCAGAAGCCATACAGTGACGTGCATTTGGATCGATTGCGTTTGAACGGAATCCACCCTTCATCATCTTCTGTGCAGCATACCCTTCCATAATAGTGTATTGTCCAGAAGCAAAGACTGCTACACCTTCAGGACCACTCTCTTTAAGCGCTTTTCGGATGTTTTTCTCCATCTCATCAAAAGCTCTTTGCCAACTCACTTCGCCAAACTTACCATGTTTATCAAACTCACCCTTTTCGTTCATACGAAGTAACGGTTGAGTTAATCTATCTGCACCATACATAATCTTTGCATTAAAGTAACCTTTAATACAGTTTAGACCACGATTTACTGGTGCTGCTGGGTCTCCTTTGACTGCAACAATTTTTCCATTTTTTGTTGCCATCATGATACCACAACCAGTTCCACAGAAACGACAAGCTGCCTTGTCCCATCTCCATCCACTCTCAGCTGCACTAGCACTTGCTTCTAATTCGGCTGGTACACTCATACCTATCGCCGCTGCTGCAGATGCTGCTGCTGAACTTTTCAGAAATTCTCTTCTTGAAAGTGACATATCCTCTCCTTAAATCATTTGGTGTTAAGCCATTAACGCCAAATGATAACACTATTACTAGCTTTAAAAGTTGATATAGGTCAATTTTTTAAACTTCAATAAATGTTAGGCAGAAGATATCGTTTTTATAGTTGTCGGTTTTTTTGTACTCTCTGTAGCCAAAAGAGCATACAGAAGCGACAATATACTCTATACCTTCATGTGTTACGAAATCATACACCGAATGAGAATCACTAACGGAAATAAATTTATTGTCAATAAAATTAACAGTTGTAAGTGGTTCAATAGTGGAATTGTTTGAGGAGATAACCTGTTTCTCTTTGTCTATGAAGAGCATAAAACCTTTTTTGTGAGAAGGGAAGCTGTCGTTAAGTATTGCTTGAAATTCTGGAAGAGCATCAAATACAACAGCTATGCCTCCCACAACTCTCTCTTGGTAAACAATGGAAGCACTATAGATATACGTGGCTTTTTCATCGTAAAACTTTGTACTTGAAAAGTCACTAACAAAGTAATTTTGCGAGTTTTTATTTGAGAGGGTTTTTTCAACATATGTTCCATCGACTGTTTGACCAATTATTTCTGTATTATTTGATGCAGCTACTATCTTCTTGTGTGTATCATATATAAATATATTTGTATAGACTGTGTAGAGTTCATTAATGTATTGGAGGATTGGATTAAGAACGGAACTTTGTGGTGTTCCTGATGCAAGCTCTTGCTGAAATGTTGGCGTAAGCGCCCACCATCTACAATCGTTTGCACGCTCATAAAGATTTCTATCCATGATGTCAATGGCTAAGTGAGATGCCATCTTAACATCATTAATAAGCCCCTCTTTTACAATATGCTCTAAGTTCTTTATAGAGTGCTTAATGGAAGTTAGAAGTTCAGTAGAGATATTACGCAGATTATCTAAAATAGGGGTGAGAACATAGACCTTTTGTTTTGACGCGATAAGTTCACCATTGATAATAACATCGGCAATATCCTCTATAATGTTGTTGGCTTTTTCAATGATAGCATTGAGTTCCTTTGAGAGAAGATTTGATTGTTCTCCTTCTGAACTTGCATCATTCTCTTCATCATTTTTAGTCTGTATAATATCTGCTGAATCACGAATTGCTGTTGCAAACCAACCTTCAATGCCATTATAGCCTTGATAGCCTGATGTTTTTTTTGTAACTGCTATATATTTCTTATCTAAAATTATATACTTTTGGTTACTAAAAGGTGTATATTTTCTTTTTTTATTTGATGCTAAAATCTCTTTAGAGTCAGAGATAGAGAGTATCTCCTTGTCCTTTGCAAGATTTGAGAAGATGCTCTCTAACTCATCTTCAAACTTGAAGCAGAGGCAAAGCACTCCTATTGGTTGATTGTTATAAGTTATTTTTTGTGCATAAATAAGTGTTTTTTCTTGGGATTTAAAAATATCAGTTTTTGCATATCGTTCAACATAGCTTTCAGAATTTAGAGCCTCTTGTATGATGGAATCGTTGGTTTGTGTAATGATATTCTTTTGGTTCATATTTGCTTTTACATTGCCATTTACATCAAAGATAAGAATTTCATTATAAACACTATATTTACTTGCATACTCTCTTAGCCTCTCTTCTAAGCTCTCTTTTGAAATTTCTTGGGATGTTAAAAATGCACGAATTACATCATCTGTAGATAAAAATCCTACATCAGCTGTACGTTCAAAGAGATTTCGAATAAGAATGTCGATAGTTGTTTTTGCCTTAAACTCAAGCTCACTTGTGATTTTTTTGATATTCTCCTCTAAGAGAGCATTAATAAGTTCTACTTTAAGTTCATCAAAGATAATAGCTGTTTTGTCAGTAAACTCAAAAAGGTTGGCTGCAACATTAAGTGCATTTATCTTTCCTGTAAGCGTAACTTTGTTGAGAAATTTATTTTGTTTCTCTAAGTCTATCATAGTCTGTTCGATAAAAGGGAAAATGTTTAAAAGG
>JALWSY010000177.1 GCA_027083035.1 Sulfurimonas sp.
TCTAGCTGCATAAATAATATCAGTTACATTATCAGAGAACACAAGATATTCATACACTTCATCTTTCTCATTTTTCAAAGCAACCGCAGTAATATCCAAAATTCGTTCACTCTTATCTGCTAACTTAAAAATCTGTCTCTCCCTATAAAGGTGATCCTCTTTTAATGATTTCCAAACAAGTTCCATATCTTCATTATCATTTTTAAGAGGGTTTATGACACCAGACATAGCATCTGAAAAGGATATTTTCAAAGTTTCATAAAAAAGATCATTGACATAGATAATGTCTCCCTCTAAATTATGTCTAGAAACACTAAAAGAGAGATCTATCGCGTCCTTATAATCTTCTAACATTCTTTTGTGTGCTAAAGATTTTTGATAAAATATTTTCTCTTTTGAAAGCGTCTCTAATGCTCGAAAAAGTGCTTGTGACTCAATGGGCTTCATAAGATACTTATCAACTTCTAAATCAATAGCCCAGCTAAAAAAATTTTCAGATGCATCATTGAGCATAAATATAGTTGCTATATTAGGCTCTATCTTTTTTATCTTCTCTAATAACTCCAAGCCACCCATACTCTTAAGCCCTTCAGAGAAGAGGAAAATATCAGGTTTATGCTCCCTAAAAAGTGATAATGCTACAAGAGCATCATCCGTACAGACAGGCTCTTCCCCTACTCTTTGTACCCATAATTTAAGGTGTTCTAAAAGAGTTGAGTCCTCCTCACAAATCAAAATCTTCAGTTTTTGCTTGGAGTGTTTCATAATGTTTACAACCTCTCTTGCAACTCTAGAACGCATCTTTTATAATCTTTCATACCTTTTGAGCGTCTATCTGCTAAAATAATTGGTGATCCTGATTCAAACTGTTGTGCTAGCTTAATATCTACACCAATAGGAGAGAGTAACTTTTCTCTCCCAAAGGAGACCTTTACCTTCTCTACTGACTCTTTATGCTCATTTATATGAGGATTATACATAACAGGTAAAATTGAGACATTCACTAACTCTCGCCCCTGAGACTTAGCACTTTGATACAAAGCTCGCAGCATCTGTCCAACGGCTACAACACCTAAATGATGTGGCACAAAAGGGATAAGTACGCTATCAGCCACCTCAAGAGAGTTCTTCAAAAGTGCATCAAATGTAGGCGGTGTATCAATGATGCAGTAGTCAAAAAAATCTGCGATTTTCTCTCTTTTAAAGCGGTTTTTCAAAATACCACGCAAATCTGCATACTCATAGACATCAAAATGTATAAGCGCCGGTGAGAGCGTAAGATTTTCATGAACAGTAGGGATAAAGGTTTCACTCAAAGTGGCACCATCAAATATGGAGTGTACACCAAGTTCTTCACTTGGCTCACATCCTACACCTATAGAGGCGTGTCCCTGCGTATCTAAATCAAGCAGAAGGACTGAACCATACTGAGCCAAGCCACTTGCTATATTTACAGCTGTCGTTGTTTTTGCCGATCCACCTTTTCTATTACTAACTACAATGGTTTTCACTAGGGTAAAATCCTTCTAAAACCGTTTGAAAAAGTCTCTTTTTTTCTCCAAATATATAGTTACAGCTGTAACTCTTTTTATACGCCATTATAAGCTGTAAAATAGCCAAATGTATATCTTCACACTCACTAAAGTTTAAAGAGAGTTCTTCCCCTGCCTTCTCTTGCATATAGTCTCGAAGAGCAATCACTTCATCTTCATATATGACTGCTGTAAAAGTTACTTCATTATTCTCATATGTAATTGCCATCTCTTTATCCTTACTTTGGTAATCGAACTGTTTTTATAACATTTATCAAGGCACCATCTAAATCAAGTACACCTTCAAGGTCTAAAAAGTCATTCACATCATGCTCACTCTCTGCACTTATCAGACTACTCTCCTCGATATGTGCGATATCCTCTATGCCATCTACTTTAATGGCAAAAATGGCTCCATTATTGTCATAAATAATAAATTTTTGTAAAGAGTTTGCAACGACATCCAACTCCTGAATGAATCTCTCTAACGCACCCATAGTATGCCCATATATCTCTTCTATCTCTTCATTGAGTATCTTTTGTGATGCCGTAACATCTCGTTTATACATATCTAAGGCTACTCCACCAGTAAGATGTAAGCGTTTATGATACTCTACTAACTCAGCTAATATCTCTACTACTGTATCATCATAGGCAGTAAAAGCATCTATCCACTTACCAAGCCCACAGGCATGAGGATCAAGTGTTTTTGCAAAAGGTGTTCCCTTCTCTAAAGAGACACGCAATGCCCTCACCCAATCAGCATGAGCAACTTTCAAAGATGCAAATAACTTCTCAAGTTCACTCTCATAAGTCTGCATATTGATAAGCTTGCGAAAACTCAACACTTTAATAACTTTCCCCTCGTAGGACATCATCCCATCTATGTATGGATGTGCATTGGGGATATTTGTTAAAGCAGTTGCTTGAATA
Organism: Sulfurimonas sp.; assembly: GCA_027083035.1. GTDB lineage: Bacteria > Campylobacterota > Campylobacteria > Campylobacterales > Sulfurimonadaceae > Sulfurimonas. The sequence continues at coordinate 2,466 of JALWSY010000177.1, forward strand.
ATACGCTGCACATTTTCTATATTCATTGCATAGCGATTACTCGCTACATTAAAGACTATTAAATCTATCATCATTTCTCCCTACGCTACTTGTATCTCTTCTTTGAGTTTTTGCGAAATCCCCAAAAGGCCTAATGGATCAATAGCCATAATTATCTGACCATTTCCTAAAAGTGCAGTTCCACTAAAGAGTGGATGCCCTTCCATAATGCCAACCAATGGTTTTTGTACAACATCAAGTTGTCCCAAGAACTCATTGACAACTACTGCCAAGAGATTATCTTTAATGTTAAGTACAACTATAGAGAGTGGTTTATCCTCCATAGCCTCTTCATTAAGCATAGACTTAATAAAGAGAAGTGGAATAACATCCCCACGGATATAAACAAAAGGTTCATTATGCAGATACTCTATCTCTGAACGCTCGATTTTTACCGTCTCGCTCACGCTATCCATTGGAATTCCATAGTGAATATCGTTCATCTGAATGTGTAAAAGAGAAGTTACTGCGAGAGACATAGGAATCGCGAGAGTGATAACTGTTCCCTCATTTGCCTTTGTTGTGATATTAATCGTACCACCAAAACTCTCTATTGATTTTTTTACAACATCCATTCCTACACCACGACCGCTAAACTCTGTTATTGAGTCTGCTGTTGAGAGACCCGGAAGTAGTACTAATTCAGCCATCTCCTGCTCAGAGAGTGCATCAATCTGTTCTGGTGTCATAAGACCTTTTTCAAGAACCTTAGAGGCAACCTTCTCTACATTAATTCCTGCACCATCATCTTTAATTTCAATAATAATTCTATCTGATTGTGCATAAGCATTGAGTTTCACTAAACCTACAGGATTTTTCCCTTTTTGTTCACGAACCTCAGGCATCTCTATACCATGATCAAGTGAGTTTCGCATAATGTGAATCATAGGATCAGCTAACATCTCAATCATATTCTTATCTAACTTTGTCTCACCACCAGACATCTCAAGTTTTACTTTTTTATTTAATGTTTTTGCAATATCTCTCACAAGTTTAGGGTATCTGTCAAAAACATAAGAGATAGGAAGCATTCGCATACCCATGATGAGATCTTGCAGTTGCTCTGAGAGGCGATTTATAAAAATATACTTATCCATAATCTCCCTCTTTATCTGATCGTGTGTCATTCCAACAACATTATCAGCTAGATATGGAAGTGAGTTTTTGGCAACTAAAAGCTCACCAACAACATTCATAAGCGAATCAATAGACTCCTGCTCTACTTTTACAGTCTTTCCAACAACTGCTTTTTGTTTCTCCTCTTTTGGCTCTTTCTTCACTTTCGTTTTTACAGCCTTTGCAGTAGTTTGTACTTTTTCATCTTGCTGCACTACTGCAGGCTGAGAGACCACTTCTTTCTCTTTGGCTACTGTAATCTCTGGAGTTTTTTCCTCTTCCACTTCTAAAACTGGAGCCTCTGCAACAGCCTCACTAGCTGTCTCTGTATTTAAAAAGGCCTTTACATCTTCAAGAGTTTGCAACTCTGGCATGTCCGGCATATACTTTCGTGCTTTCTCTAGTGTTACTATAACCCTGAGAAGATCATCATCACTCTCTATATAATTAATTGCCTTGCGTTGCTGTGAAAAGATCTCTTCTAAAATTTCTTTAACAGATGCATTCATCTCAACAGGAGCTTCAAAAGGAGTTGCATTAGTAGTTGTTTCACTCTCTTGAGTTATCTCTACTGGCTCTGATTCTGCATCAACTTCTACATCTGCATCATTACTACTCTCAGCACTCCCATGATATGGCTCACCTAAGTAGAGTGTTTTAAAGAAAGGGTCAAGTTTTGCACTCTCCTCCTCTTTGATAAGACCTGCTATATCCAAAAATCTCTGAAGTTTTGCATACTGAATAGTATCTACACCTACAAGCTCCATAGAGTTCTCTACTTCATCTTTAATAGTCTGCAAATCAAAATCTTCAGCTATGCTAGATAACTCTTTAAGTGAATCTATTTGTAATCCTTGATTTCCAACTGAAATGGTTAGAAGAGAATCTACATCCAAAGGTAAAAGTTCTAACTCATCAATAAAGTTAAAAAGAGAATCTTCAATCTCCTCATAAGTTGCATGGATAAAAGCTACTATAGAGGACTTTAAAAGTAATCCATCTTCATCTTCAGTACCACTTAGAACAGCCTTTGCATTCTCATCACTCATACAAGAGAATACACCCAAAACTTTATCTTCTAAAAGACTGAGAGTATAAACAGGATCATTTCCATAAACCATACAGGAGTCATCAACATCAAAAGTTACACCATAGAGATGTGGTTCATTACAAAATGCTTCATCTATATCTGGATTGTGAAATGGTATCTTTACCGAGTCAACACCTCTGAGTGTTTTCATTGGAAGGTTGATGATGTACTCTTTCTCTGCGAGAGTAAATGGGAGTTCCCAAGTATTTTCTCCCTCACTCTCTTTACCCATCTGCTCATTGAGATTTGCAATAATTCTCTCCACAGTCTCTTCATCTGCATCAACAATATCTCCACTCTCTTCAGCAGCTTCGATTAGATTAACAACCTCATCAAATGCGTCATAAAGGACATCTACCATACTCTCTTGAAATTCCAATTTCCCCGCACGTAACATATCAAGTAAATCTTCTGCATGGTGTGTAATGTTCTTTACAGACTCAAACCCGACTATTCCACTACCACCTTTAAGAGTGTGTGCCGCACGAAAAACCGAGTTTAAAAGCTCTGGATCATCCCCTCCTATATCACCGATATTTTGATCAATGAAGGCAAGATTTTCTCTTGCTTCGCTTAAAAACTGTTCTAATAATGGATCCATAATATCTCCTTACTTCACTAATATATCAACATATGCTTGTAGTTGATCTGGCTTTATTGGCTTTGTCTCAAATAGATTGGCCCCTACTTTATATGCGTTTATCTTATCTTCTTCTTTTGCCTGTGTTGTAACCATAATCACAGGGACACTTTTATGATTTTCCTGCTTTCGAAGGTCTTTGATAAAGGAGTACCCGTCCATAATAGGCATATTTACATCAACCAAATAGAGATCAATCGTCGCACCCAAACTCTTCTCTAAAGCCTCCATACCATTTTCAGCCTCCACTATCTCCATACCCATCGTCTTAAGTATTGCGCTATGATAGTTTCTTACCGTTTTTGAATCATCTACAACCATTACTGTTGACATAACACTCTCCTAAAAAAATTCTATCTCGTCATCTATAGTTTCATCTGTAATTTTTCCAGAGAATCTACTCTTTTTATCTTTTGCCTCTTGCAATGTTGCACTCAGCTTCTCTTTTAATTTATTCATATTTTGACTCACTAGACTCTCATCATTTTTATATGCGTGAGAAAAGACCTCTATACTCTTTTGCATACTCTCTATAGCTTCTATAGTTGCACTAAGTTGTTGTGTTATAATATCTTGATATTGTAGTGCTGTAGCTATCTCTTCATCTATCTCTAGCTCATTTTTTTCCATATAATTACTCATCTTCATCAAAGACTCATTTGAGAGTTCAATGACATCTGATTGTACTTCTTTGATATGTGAGAGTAACTCATCTATAGAATCTAGCATCATCATCTCTTTTTCCTTACGCTGGAAGGCGTAGAACTCTTGTAATCGCTTGTTTAAGTTGTGCAGGATTAAAAGGTTTTACTATCCATCCTGTAAGACCTAAAGCCTTACCCTGTTGTTTCAACTCTGGTTTTGTCTCTGTTGTAAGCATAAGTGTCGGGGTACGCTTTGTAGCTGGAACTTCACGTAGTGCTTTTAAAAATTCAAAACCATTCATTACCGGCATATTCAAATCTGTAATAATAAGGTCAGGCGTCATACCTGCCTTTATCTCTGCTAATGCAGTCTGTGCTTCTGTGTATTGTTTTACCTCTATTGGCATAGAGTTCGTTACCATTCTCGTTGATGCTAATGCTGTCTCGCTGTCATCTACAAATATTACTAAAGGCATAATCTTCTCCTGTTTAATTGAAATTATTTTTGATATATTAATGTTGAATCTACTTTTTTCGCTTTGAAAACGGAAACAATTCGACTCATATACTCAGCATGTCCTAAAAGAACATACCCTCCGGGATTAAGCATGTCATAAAATGTCATAGCTACCTCTTTTCTTGATGCATCATCAAAATAGATAAGCATATTTCTTGAAAAGATTACATCGAACTTTCCAAGCTTACGCATCTGTGTTTTATCAAAGACATTTGCTACCTGAAAATCCACACTCCCCTGCAACTCCTCTCCTAGCTCATATCCTAACGGTTTTTTTACAAACCATTTATTTAAAATCGGCTTTGGTATAGCATGAACAGAGCGATCACTATACTTTGCCTGTTGTGCTTTTTTGATAACCGTTGAATCAATATCTATTCCAACAACTTCTATGTCTCTCTCTTCTACTATTTTTCCCTCTTCTACTATATGTAAAATAATAGAGTATGGTTCCTCTCCAGTCGAACATGGAGAGGATAAGATACGTAAAGTTTTAGAAGCTGGCATGCGTTCATGAAGCTCTGGCAAAATTTTATTGACAAGCACTTCAAACTGATCTTTTTCTCTAAAGAAGTAGGTCTCGTTAACAGTAATTGCATTCATTAACTCTTGAAATTCAGATCCATCTTTATCTTCAAAACGCAATTTAAAAAAGTACTTTCTAAAGTTATCAAAACCTAACTCTTTAGAGCGTTTATCAATATACTTTGCCAATTTGTCAAAGTGCTTATCTACCTCTAAGTGTATCCCACTTTTTCTATAGATAAATTCACCTAGTTTTGAAAAGTTCTCTTTTGATAATAAGTGTGCCATAATCCTTAACCTTTTATCAACTTAATTGCACCATCTACAGCAAACTCAACATAGACCTCTCCAGCAAAACGCTCCTTAAGTGATTCTAAAAGAGGAATATCCTCCTCCTCACCAATCTCACCCATATAATCAACTGCCGTCATTGCAACATTTACATCCTCTTCACTTTCAAGAAGTTCTACAAGCATCTCCCTTGATTCAGGAAAATCTACATCACCAAGCACATTAATCGCAAAGATTCTCAAATCCCTATCATCACCAATCAAAAACTTCACAATATAATATTTAATAGAGTCACCAAAATCTCGTAGTATAGAGATGCCTAAGTTTCTTATGTATGCGTTATCTAATTTTAAAAGATCCATCACCATCTCAATGGGTGCTTCATCTGCCTCCATCGCTGAGATTACTGAAGCAATCTTCGTGGCTACATTTTTATGCACATCTTCATTTTTAAGATACTCTACTAGAAACTCTGCACCACCATGAAACTTAACAATCTCATCTATAAGGTAATCTTTTTCAGAATCATCTTCTGACTCTAAAAAAGCCTCTTTCGCCTCTTCTAGTGTTGTGAAGCTCTCTAATTCCGGGATATCTTGAGCTGTATGATTTTTCACTAATGCCATCTACATATCTCCTTATCTTAGAGTAACAATTTTTTTGAGGATTGCAGGAAAATCTAATTGTTCTTGTACGCCACCCCTGTCATACGCCTCTTTTGGCATACCATAGACAGTAGCACTCTTTTCACTCTCACCAAGCGTATAGGCTCCCGCTTTTTTAATAGCAACCATAGCATCTGCACCATCATCACCAATACCTGTTAAGATAACACCAACGAGTTTTTTACCGCCAAAAACCTCCAAAGCACTTAGCATCATCTCATTAACACTCGGCTGAAAAAAGCTATCACCCTTACTCTTCTCTTCTCTAATAACAATCTTACCGGAGACTTTTTTTGTAAAGTGCATATGCACACCACCTCTAGCAACATAAACATTTCCCGGAAGCACTTCCATATTTTGTTTACTCTCATGTACAGGAAGCGCACTCGCTCTATCTAAACGCTGTGCAAATGCAGCTGTAAACTGTTCAGGCATATGCTGTACAATGCAAACAGGATGTTTAAAGTTGCTTGGCAGAGAGGAGCATATCTGCTCAATCAACCCCGGACCACCAGTCGATGAGCCAATTAAGACAACCTTTTCGATATCCTTAGAACTCACATCACTTACTTCTGTCCTTGCAGTACGCTCAGTTCTACGTCTTTCTCTCACCGTTGGTCGTGCCATTTGACGCTTCAAGCGTCTTGGAGAGATACGACTCAGAGAACTTACTTTACTGAGAATCTCTTCACGATTCTCATTTTTTCCAACATTCATAGTTCCGGGCTTTGCAATATAATCTACAGCACCAAGATCAAGCGCATCCATAGTTATAGAAGCATCTTCTGTTGTTAAAGAACTTACCATCAAGATAGGTGTTGGTTGTGCTTCCATAATTTGACGCACAGCCTCTATTCCATCCATGATTGGCATATTAATATCCATTGTTATTACATCATACTGCGAGCTTGTAGCTTTTTCAACAGCCTCTCTACCGTTTTTTGCAAAATCTATATCAAACCCTAAAGTTGCAATCATCTCACTTAGCTGTTTTCTTACAAGTGCGGAATCATCCACTATCAATATATGCTTAGCCATTATCAGGCTCCTTACTTAATATTTTTTCCATATTCATCGCAAGAACAAGTCGCTCTCCACCATTAAGCTGAAGGACACTCTCAAAGTATTCACTCTCCTCTTGCTCTATCTCATCTGCATTTACATTGAGTATATCACTCACACTATCAACTACGAATCCTATTCTATCACCATCGATATTGCAGATGATGATTTTTGAATCCTCTCCCACCACAGGCGCTAAGTGTAACTTCTCAAAGAGGGAGACTATGGTAACTATCTGTCCTCTAATATTGATAATACCATCTATAGTAGAGTCTGTAAAAGAGACTTCTGTCGTTGCCACAACATCAATAATCTCATCTACATAATCAACCTCAAAAGAGTACTCTCTATCAGCAAGCTTAAAGACAATAATCTCCATCTCAGATGTCTGCACTTTCTGCGTTACTTCTTCCTTCTCATTTGTATCAATAAAAGACTCATTTTTACGAAAAATTTCATTCAATACAGTCGCATCAAAAAAGGAGATAAGGGCATCTTTTGCATGAATAACACCTGTTATTTTATTATCATCAAGTCGCTCTCCAAGAATTTCTATCTCTCTTTTATAAAAGTTTTGAATGTCGATAATAGCATCAATTCGGAGTCCTACCTTCTTCCCCTCAAGTGATACTACTAAAATTCTATTATCATCACTCTCAACTGCTTCAAAACCGTAATATGTACGCAAGTCAACAACTAAAAGTAACTCATCTCGAAGAGTGATTAATCCAAGAACCTCATTTGATGTTCCTGCAACATCTGTGTATTCGATATCTGCTAGTATAATCTCCTGCAGATAATCAATCTCTAGAGCATACTTCTCATTTGCCATTGAAAAGATAAGAAAGCGAACACTATCCTCCTCTTTTACAACACTCTCTTTGAGTTTTCCAGAGGAGACCTCTCTGGCTGGAATTGTAACTCTATTCATTTTTTCAAAAAGTTTCTCCAAGGAGAGAACTTGTACAAGTGAGTCTTCGTATTTGTAAATCGCTATAACAGGATCATCCTCATTATCTATATACTCTATATTTTCCTCTTCTATCTCTACTGTATTATAAACATCAGGAACAAGCAAAGTATTTGATGCAAAATCATGATTGAGACTGATTACCCTACTTTTAGAATCAGCTAAATCAATCTCTGGCATATCCAAGAGCAAATTCATATCTACCATCGAAACGACACTTCCACCTACTGAGCATAATCCCCTTACGCCAAACGGTCTAAGGGGAAGTAGCATAAGTGAAGGAACTCTAGAAATTTGGTTTATATCCTCTGTTGAGATACCATAACTTTCACGAGCATTTTTAATAATTAAAATCTCTTGAACTTGCATAGTTTACACCTATTTTTAACCTTGTTGTAACTCATCTGCCATGATTGCCAACTCTTCCACACCTTCGCTAATATGTGTAACCGTATCTATGATTAACTCACTTGCTTTGCGTGATTCACTTGCATTTCTTGCACTCAGTTCTACAGCTTTTTGAATCTCACTAATACCTATCATTACCTGATTCATGCCCTCTAGATTTTGATCATTGGCAGCCTTGAGTCCTGTATATTTATCAAGTAAATCTACAAGAACTTCTGTAATAGTTGCAATATCATCTACTAAAGAGTTAATTGTGTTCTCTTCTACTCCTTGAGAAGTCAAAAGATTATTCCAATCATTTTTAACTGTATCTATCTCTGAATTCATAGATTCAACAATATCATTTATCTTCTCTGTATTACTCTCCGAATCTTTTGCAAGATTTCTAATGTCGGCACTTACAACAGCAAAACCTTTTCCAAAGTCACCAGCACGCGCTGCCTCGATGGAGCCACTAATAGCAAGCATATTTAACTGTACAATAG
>JALWSY010000178.1 GCA_027083035.1 Sulfurimonas sp.
TTCGCGTCCAACAATTTCTACTATTTTTGCTGAAGGTGTACCTCTTTTACCGAGAAGTCTTTGCGCTATGATGAGGTCTCCCTCTTTTGCATCACCTAGCTCCTCAATCAAAAGGTCACGAACATTTTCACCGATAACATGAAGGTATGCCGTCTCGTTTTGAACTAGACCAAGTGTTCCGGCACGATATTTTGAGTTAAATTTGTAGATATTCTCTTTTTTTGTGAGGTATTTTTTTGCAAACCATCTATCTACAAACTCTCTTTCATCTGTAGCAATGTCCTGTTCGCTCACACCAAGTGTGAGTCGTATAAGTAAAGATTTCAATGAAGTAGATTATCTAGCGTTTTCGATGGCCGTATCGAAGCTTTCCATGTCTAAAGAGTATTTCTCAATCAGTTCTTTAGCAGCAGCCTCACTTTCATCTGTGATGACACCATTGATAGGTACTGCTACGCGCACAACGTGTAAAATTTGTGCAGGACGCTGATCAGCCTCTTCTGCTTGTTCAGGGTTTTGACAGTTTCTAATAACATCAACAAGTCCCTCTTCAAATTTCCATTGTGAAAAGATTGTAGCGCTCACTTCAGGTGTATCAACACCTACGATTTCTCGCTCAGCAGCTTCTACATCTCCTAATTCGGCAAGTGCTGCTTTAAATTCAGCCTCTTTACCATCTGCAAGTACTTGCTGTGCAATAAGAACTTTCCCTATCTCAACAAGAAATGCCGCAGGAGAGAGTACACCTAAGAGGCGATTCTCTTTTCTTAGACACCATGCTGTCATTAATCCATGCTGCTTTTTAGAGAGTGCTGAGAACATCTCATTTGTTATGCCATATGGAGAGAGGTCAAGTGAAAAACTCTTTTTTACAATAGAAGCAAGTGCAAAGCCACGAACAGTACCCATACCAAAGAGTCCTACTGCTTGACTAATAGCATTTATCTCACGGCTAAAACCATATAGTGGAGAGTTTGCCGCCTTGAGGATATCTGCAGTTAAAAGAGGATCTTTCTCTAAAATCTTTACCATATCGTTAAAACTACTGTCAGGGTCTTGATAAACCGCTTCAATCTGCATAGCAGACTCAGGAAGTGGTGGTAGTTGTTTGATTTTTTTTAATATTGCTTCAGTCATTTTGGAAAACCTTCTTATTGAATTACTTCCTATAATTATAGTCATTAGAGATAAATTCATACTGAATATTTACAAAAAGCTGATATTATTTTTAGAAATAATTACGGGTACCTCTATGAGAGGTGCCATTATAAGGAAACTGTCTTATGCTAAGAGAAGCAATGCTTACACAACTCGGTTATGTACCTAACCCAGCCCTACTGAAACAACTTGAGGATATTGAAAACAATACTCCGGGTTTTGAAAAAATCAAAAAACATATTTTAGATCTGCATGAACATCTAAAAGTAGATAAGTCTTATGTGGCACTCTCTAACTCAAACAACCACTTTAAGATAAAGATTGACTCACCGAGTCCTGAAATGGTTGCAGAAGCACATGAGAAGGTGAAACGCTTTAGCGAGAAGTTTAAAGTAAAAGTGAAAAAGGTTGAAAACAAAGAGACATACTATATTTTAGGATTTGAAGATTAAGGAGTCTTCATGCTAGAGCCGATGAGCCTTGAGGGGTATGATCTTCTTGTAGAGGAGTTTAAGTATCTCTTAGAAGAGGAGAAACCTAAGGTGGCTCATGAGAAACTTGTAGCCGCCGCACTTGGTGATAGAAGTGAAAATGCCGACTATCAAGCGGCAAAAGAGAAGCTTCGCTTTATAGACAAGCGACTCTTCTATCTCAACAAAATGATCCAAAACTCTAAAATCATTGACCCATCTCTGCACAATCATACAAAGGTCTCTTTTGGAAGTAGCGTTACTATTGTTAATATCGATACAGAAGAGGAGGAGTCTTATACACTCTGTGGTGTTTTAGAGAGTGAACCTGAAAATGGACTCATCTCCATCCATTCTCCCTTAGCAAAAGCGCTACTTGGAAAAGAGGTAGGTGATGAGGTTAAAATAACTCTTCCAAACGGAGTAAAAGAGTATGAGATAGAGGATATCTCCTATAAAAATATATTCTCCCTAAAGAAAAATATCCGAACAAAAAAAGATTTTGCTTTTCACTAAGCTAAATCGTGAGAAGTAGTAAAAAACTACTTCTTCGGTACTACATACATATTGTAGTAGCGTCCCTCAAACTTAGGTGGTTTCTCCATCACGCCAATATCTTCAACCATCGGCCAAACGCGTAATAGCACCTCTTTTCCAGCTTCAGGATGTGCCATTTCACGACCACGCAAAAATACTCTAAACTTTACATGGTACCCTTTTTCTAAGAACTCCCTTGCATGTTTTACTTTGTAATTCATGTCGTTTTCCGCAATCTTTACAGAGAGTTTAATCTCTTTTACGACAATTTTTACTTGATTTTTGCGCTGCTCTTTGAGTTTTTTCTCCTCTTGATACTTAAACTTACCATAATCCATGATTTTAGCAACAGGCGGCTTTGCATCTGGAGCGATTAGCACTAAGTCTAAGCCCAGCTCATTTGCTTTTTCCATAGCTTCATCAAAAGAGACAATCCCTAAAGATTCTCCTCCATCTACATTACATCTTAACTCTGTTGCACGGATATCATCATTCATGATGACGCGGTTTTTGTTTTTACTCAAAAATTTACCTCATTTATTTTAGTTTGGATAAGCGAGAGGAACTCCTCTTGGCTTAGTGTATATTGCTCTCTAGTTCTTCTATCGCGAATTGAGACTGTTTTGTTCTCTATCTCTTCATCTCCGACAACAGCTATCATAGGAACACGCGTTTTTTCAGCAGTTCTTATGCGTTTGTTGAGTGAGTCGTTTTTCGCATATATTTCGCTATCAGCATTAATGTCAATAAGTTTATCGGATAATTCCTTAGCATATTCTTTATGTGACTCAGCAACAGGAACAATTGCTACTTGTGTAGGAGCAATAAACATTGGGAACTCTCCAGCATAGTGTTCTGTTAAGATTCCGATAAATCTCTCAAAGGAACCTAAAATTGCACGGTGAATCATAACAGGTTGGATTTTTTCATTTCCCTCGCCGTTATACTCTAGCTCAAAACGAGCAGGAAGATTGTTATCTAACTGTACCGTTCCACACTGCCACTCTCGACCAATAGCATCAAGGATTTTGATATCAATCTTGGGACCATAAAAGGCACCGCCACCCTCGTCAATGTCATAATCAAGGTTGTGTTTCTCCATTGCTGATTTGAGTGCAGCCTCTGATTTTTCCCAAACTTCTGCATCACCAACAGCTTTTTCAGGTTTTGTGCTAATCATCATCTTGTACTCAAAACCAAAGGTAGTCATGATTTTATGTACAAAATCAATAACCTCTATAATCTGCTCCTCTATCTGATCTACAGTACAGAAGATATGTGCATCATCTTGTGTAAATTCACGCACTCTAAAGAGTCCATGGAGTGCCCCTGTCATCTCATGACGATGCACTACACCATACTCAAAATACTTTATAGGCAGATCACGGTAAGAGTGAAGCTCATCCTCATAAACTTTTATGTGACCAACACAGTTCATAGGCTTTACACCAAACTCAATCTCATCAATATTGGTGAAATACATATTTTCACCATAGTTTTGGTAGTGTCCAGATGTTTTCCATAAGTCACTTCGCAGCATTTCAGGACCACGCACAGGCTCATACCCACGCTTACGGTGTGCTTTAAAGAGGAGTGACTCTAAACGAGCGCGAAGACGCCCACCCGCTGGAAGCCAGATAGGGAATCCCGCTCCAACCTCTTCGCGGAAGGTAAAGAGTTTCATCTCGTTACCAAGTTTTCTGTGATCGCGCTTCTCTGCCTCTGCTAACATATCCATATGTGCTTTGAGTGCATCTTTTGTTGCAAATGCTATACCATATATACGCGTTAGCATCTCATTTTTAGAATCCCCACCAAGATATGCACCAGCAATCTTTGTAAGTTTAAAGTAGCGAATAAGTCCTATAGAAGGGAGGTGAGGTCCACGACATAAGTCTTCAAACTCTCCTTGTTTATAGATACTTACCGTCTCATCAGGGATTCTCTTCATAACAGCGAGCTTTAAAGGATCATCTTTAAACTTCTCTTGCGCTTCTGCTTTAGAGATAGCATACTTCTCTATTTTGTACTTTTTCTTAGCAAAGGAGAGCATCTGCTTCTCTATCTTTTTAAGGTCTGCTTCTCCTATCTCTGCTTCAGTTTTAAAGTCATAGTAAAATCCCTCTTTTACGGTTGGTCCTACGAAGAACTGTGCATCAGGATAGAGTGATTTAATAGCTTGTGCCATAAGGTGTGCAGTAGAGTGGCGGAGTACATCAAGTGCTTCAGGAGAGTTGTCTAACTCTATCTCCTCTCCCTCTATGCCTTGCTCTTGTGCAGTTACTAAATCTACTATTTCATCATTGTGTTTTATTGCTATTGCGCTCAATATATCTTCCTATTTATTATAATTCAGTTTTTAATACTGCACCATTTGATGCATTTGATACAAGTAATTGGTATCTCTTTAACCATTTTGATTTTACTTCATTTTTATATGGTTTCCAAGCAGCTCTTCTTTTTGCTATCTCCTCTTCACTCACATTGAGTTGGAGAAGATGTGCATCAGTATCTAACTCTATCTCATCTCCATCTTCTATAAGTGCAATGAGTCCACCCTCAGCAGCTTCTGGTGAGACATGACCTATTGAGGCACCTTTTGTTGCACCAGAGAATCGACCATCTGTGATAAGTGCTACAGATTCACCTAGACCCATCCCTTGGATGAGTGCAGTAGGTGCTAACATCTCCTGCATACCCGGACCACCCTTTGGACCTTCATATCGGATAACTACAACATCACCTGCTTTGACTTTATGTCCCATAATACCGGCGATAGCTTCAGGTTGTGAGTTGAAGCAGATTGCACTCCCTTTGAACTGTCTCATGTTTGGTGCAATTCCGGCAGTTTTTACTACTGCTCCCTCTAGGGCTAGATTTCCAAAGAGGATAGAGAGTCCACCAACTTGTGAGTAGGCATTTTCATTGGTATGGATAATAGATGTATCTTTAATCTGGGCATCTTTGATTCTCTCTGCAAGAGTCTCGCCTGTGATTGTAAGCGCATCAAGTTGTAGAAGCTCACCTCTTCGGCTCACCTCTTTCATAACTGCATTTACACCACCTGCATCATCAATATCTTTCATGTGAACAGTTGTTAAGGATGGAGAGATTTTTGCAATATGTGCTACTTTATCTGCTATTTTATTGATGTTTTCTATCTTAAAGTCAACATCTGCTTCTTTTGCAATAGCTAACATATGAAGTACAGTATTTGAGCTTCCACCCATTGCCATATCTACAACAAAGGCATTGTGAACAGCTTTCTCATTTAAGATATTTTTGAAGTTGTACTTTGAGTTATCTTCCATTTTCGCAAGCTCTACGATGCGTTTTGCAGCTTTTTTTACCATCTCAATTCTCTCTGGTGTCATAGCTAAAACCGTACCGTTACCCGGGAGTGCTATACCCATTGCTTCACAGAGTGTGTTCATAGAGTTTGCTGTAAACATTCCTGAACAACTTCCTCCACTTGGACATGCTTCACACTCTATCTCATGGAGTTCCTCTTCACTCATTTGGCCATCATTAAACTGACCAACTGCTTCAAAAGCAGTAGCAAGGTCAATAGGTGTGCCATCTTTTTTGTGTCCGGCAGGCATTGGACCACCTGATACAAAGATAGTAGGAACATTTACACGAAGTGATCCCATAATCATACCCGGAACAATCTTGTCACAGTTAGGGATACATATCATCGCATCAAGTTTGTGTGCGTTCATTACAGTCTCAATGGAGTCAGCAATTATTTCACGAGAAGGAAGCGAGTAGAGCATACCATCATGTCCCATTGCTATTCCATCATCAACACCGATTGTATTAAAAACAAAAGGAACACCACCAGCCTCACGGATAGCCTCTTTTACAATCTCTCCATACTCATGCAGGAAAAAGTGTCCCGGGATAATGTCGATGTAGCTGTTTGCTATACCGATAAATGGCTTGTCAAAATCCTCATCTTTTAGACCCGTTGCACGCAGTAGTGAACGGTGTGGAGCTTTGTCAAACCCCTTTTTTATAGTATCACTTCTCATTAAAATTCCTATATAGTAGTTTACTCATTTAAAATATGAATGGGATTATATCATCTTTTTTCAATTTTTTTGAATTTTTGAGCAAAAACCCTTTACAAACAAAAAAAAAGCAGTTATAATTCCGGCTCACTTACAAAGCGTAAGCGAAAACTGCGGGAATAGCTCAGTGGTAGAGCACAACCTTGCCAAGGTTGGGGTCGCGAGTTCGAACCTCGTTTCCCGCTCCATTTTAAAATTGTTAAACTGTGAATTTATTCATATGCCCGGGTGGCGAAATTGGTAGACGCAGGGGACTTAAAATCCCCCGGTAGCAATACTGTGCCGGTTCGAGTCCGGCCCCGGGCACCATTGACATAAAAGATAAGACTGGTGCCATCGCCAAGTGGTAAGGCCGCAGCCTGCAAAGCTGCTATCCCCAGTTCAAATCTGGGTGGCACCTCCAGTTTACTTTTTTATGTTACACTTACAAATCGTGGATCTTTGGCAGAGTTGGTCGAATGCACCGGTCTTGAAAACCGGCGAGGGTCACACCTCCCTGAGTTCGAATCTCAGAGGGTCCACCACTTATTACTCACAACCCCCTAAAACACTTACAATATGCAAATTTTCAAATAACTAAAACTTATGTTAATATTTCTATATACACTTATTCTATTACTGAAAAATATCATTTTTATGAGAAAAAAGACTCATTTGGAGTCACACTTTTGACTGAGTCTTTTGGTAATAATCTTCTGAGAGTTCGATGATACATAGCTTTGATAAGATTACTGATAATTTTTACATGCACCGGTCTTCTAAACCGTAGTAGTATCATTAAGGTTATCACTAAAATACTCTCGCCAAATATAGTATCCGGCGAGCCAATCTCTTCTATCAGAGTAGCTCAGAGTATTTGTGGAGATTGAGCCTTATCAGTGTGTCTTGATTTGTGACTTTTTTGAGTCTTTTGCTTGATAATTTGATGATAAAAGAGGATTTGAAAAAATGGGTGAGTAGTTTTTGAGAATTTTGAGGGATTTTATTTTACAGAGTATCATAGAGGTGGAGTTGTAGAGTAGTGAGCTAAAAGTACTGCTCACTCACTCCAGTATTTTGATAGTAGCTAAGCTGAAAGAGTCTCCAACTGATTTCTAATATCATTCTGATTAACTTTACCAAACTTGAGGTAATAGCGACTTGTAATCTCTGTAGATTTATGTTCTAAACGGGACCGTTCAAAAATCTGTGTCAATCGGGTAAAATAACAAATACCTAAAGATATTTTGCTCTCTTTATTATCCAGCTTATATTTTAGCTTCCAGTACTTACCTCCCGCTTTTGTTACTTGAAGATATAAGCCCCCCCCACCATCACTCAACTTATAATCTTTTTCTTTTGGTTTAGCTTGTTTTATTTGTGTAGCAGTAAGAGGTATTATAGCCCTAGCCATTGGTATTCCTTTGAATGTTTTGGGGCTGATTAAATAAGCCCTTATATTTAGTTTTAGGGGCTGATTTATTTTAGGCATAAGGGCTGATTTTAATTAAGCCCCCTAATCAGCCCCTAAAATATTAGGATTACTATAACATACATTAGATTAAGTTAGACTAATAAAGTGCTTTTTAGCTCGGCTGTAAGGGTGTTTGATGGAGTTCTTTGAATTGTGTTAGATTGATACTTGGTGGAGACGTGCGGAATCGAACCGCAGTCCTGAAACTAGCTATTTATGACCTCTACATGTTTAGAAAGGTTGTTTCATCTTATCTTGCTTCACACAACCTGCAAAGCTACACAAGACCAGTCTCGAGGATTCATTTTGAGCTGAGACAGACTCAAAATATATCTACATAAGGGTTATACTTCAAATCCTACTTATCTAGAGTCCGTAGGTGAAGCAGCCCGTCCTCTTAAAGAGGGGGTAAAACTTAAGCTACTGCTAAAGCTGGGCGATAATTTGTATTGTTTGCATTTAAGCAATTGTGAGCCGTGTAACGGAGATGCTCAGTCCGACATGCAGTCATAAACTACTAGCTCCAGTCGAAGCCATGTCGTCCCCATGAATTGAAATTATAGCAGATATTTTGTTGTAAAGTTCTTTTGTAGGCTATTTTTTCTTCAGACGATGCTAAGATGAACGAAGCGAACTCTATTCTGTGAATTTATCGGCAACGAAGTATGTAGGAAAAAGAGTCAATGTACCGCAGGGGCATAAAAAAAGTGGTGGCCAATCTCGGAATTGAACCAAGGACACACTGATTTTCAGTCAGTTGCTCTACCGACTGAGCTAATTGGCCACGGTAAATGTTTGTATAAGTACAATCTTTAAAAGTGAAGTGGTGGCCAATCTCGGAATCGAACCAAGGACACACTGATTTTCAGTCAGTTGCTCTACCGACTGAGCTAATTGGCCATTACTTTTAAAGAGCAGAATTGTATCTATTTCGTTCTGAAAGTTTGCTTAGTCTATAAATATTATCTGATTTTAAGGCTCATAAGCGCTAAAAGGTTTGAGAGAATGGCAATAATCCAAAAACGCACAATAATTTTATTTTCAGCCCAATTTTTCATCTCAAAGTGATGATGTATAGGTGCCATTAAAAATACACGCTTTTTACGAAGTTTAAAAGAACCAACCTGCAGTATGACAGAGAGTGTCTCAATAACAAAAATAGAACCGATAAGAAGAAGTAAAAACTCACTTTTGGAGATGATAGCAAGGTATCCTAAAAAAGCACCGATGGTCAAAGAACCACTATCTCCCATAAAGACTTCTGCAGGGTGACAGTTGTGCCATAAAAACCCAATAAGCGCACCTGCCAAGGCACTTGCGATAATAGAAACCTCTCCAACATTAAAGTTTGGCATAAGTAGATAGGCACTTATCTTTGCATGTCCCGTGATGTAGATGATGATGCTAAAAGTAGAGAGTGCTATGATGGAGGGAACGGTAGCCAGTCCATCAAGACCATCTGTGAGGTTTACTGCATTCGATGTGGCTACAATGACTAAAACCCATAGTAGTAAAGAAAAAACTCCCATATCAATAATAGGATTTTTTATAAAAGGAAGATAGAGATCTGTATTAAAGTCAGCGACAAAGCATAGAAAAAGAGAAATAAGAAGGGCTGAACTTATTTGTAAGAAGAGTTTTGTTTTTGCTTTGAGTCCTGCAAGATTTTCATTTTTTTTAATCTTGGCGAAATCATCTTGAAAACCGATTAATGAGAAAAGAAGGAGTGTCAAAAGACCTCCTAGTGCGTACATATTTGAGAGTTTAACGGTAAGTAGAGATGCAACAATCGTTGAGCCAATAAAGACGATGCCTCCCATAGTTGGAGTGGATGCTTTTGATTTGTGTCTATCGGGTGCCCAGTCATTTATAGGTTGCACACTTGATGTTCTTTGCGCCCAGCGGATAAAGAGCGGTAATAAGTAGAGTGTGAAACACAGAGCAAGAAAAAAAGCAATACCCGCTCTGACGGTAATGTACCCAAAGAGGTTTATATCTAAAAAAGTGTGTAACCAATATATCAATATTTTTCCTATTATTTAAAATTATTTACAAATTAGAAGTGACATTATAGTACAATAGTAAAACAAAATTAACACAATAGGAACGAATTTGAGTAAAAAAACAGTTTTAGTCATTACGGATGGTATTGGTTACTCTGACAAAGTGGAGTATAATGCCTTTTATAATGCGAAAAAACCGACCTATGATGCACTTTTTAAAGATACACCGCACTCTTTAATTGATACTTTTGGTTTGAGTGTTGGTCTTCCTGAAGGACAGATGGGGAACTCAGAAGTTGGTCATATGACCATAGGGAGTGGGCGTATTCTCTATCAAGACCTTGTAAAAATTTCTCTAGCTCTGAGTGAGAACAGACTTGTAGAGAATGAGGCATTGCAAACACTCTTTGCATCATCACAAAGATTGCATCTTATTGGCTTGATGAGTGATGGGGGTGTACA
This sequence comes from Sulfurimonas sp., assembly GCA_027083035.1. Lineage (GTDB taxonomy): Bacteria > Campylobacterota > Campylobacteria > Campylobacterales > Sulfurimonadaceae > Sulfurimonas. The sequence goes on from JALWSY010000178.1 coordinate 10,157, forward strand.
CTCCCATATAGATCATTTTATGGGGATAGCGGATATCGCTGCAAAAGAGGGAAAGAGAGTCTTTTTACATCTTATTACTGATGGTCGCGATGTCTCTCCTACTTCCGCACAAAAGTATTTAGAGAGAGTAAATGCCCACTTGAGTGAAAATGTGACTATTGCAACTATCTCTGGTCGTTTTTACTCAATGGATAGGGATAATCGCTGGGAGAGGATTCAGCGTGGTTATGATGCAATTGCTAATGCTGAGCCAAAAACCTCAAGTGACCCTATCTCTTACATAGGACACTCTTACTCTTTGGGTGAGACAGATGAATTTGTAGAACCGACTGCCTTTGAGGGGTATGATGGGATGCAAGAAGGCGATGCTGTTTTAACTATCAACTTTAGAAGCGATAGGATGCGTGAGATGGTAACTGCACTCGCATCAGAGGAGTTCTCAGAGTTTCCTCGAAGAGTCTCCAACTTACATCTTGCAACGATTACGGAGTATGATAAAAGTTTTCACTATCCTGTTCTCTTTAGAAAAGAGGCACCGAAAAATACTTTAGCAGAGGTCATTTCAAAAGCGGGACTGAGACAACTACACACCGCAGAGACGGAGAAGTATGCGCATGTGACTTTTTTCTTAAATGGTGGCATCGATGAGCCTTATGCAAATGAGACTCGAGTGCTTATTCCCTCTCCAAATGTAAAGACTTATGATATGCAACCAGAGATGAGTTGTGAAGCTGTTGGTGATGCAGTAGTGAGTGCAATGGATGAAGGGTATGACTTTGTTGTTGTGAACTTCGCCAATGGTGACATGGTAGGACATACGGGTAACTTTGAAGCAGCGAAAAAGGCGGTTACCGCAGTAGATACACAACTTGGTAAAATTCTCTCTAAATCTAAAGAGAATGAATACTCAGTGGTGATTACCTCTGATCATGGAAACTGTGAGGAGATGCGTGATGAGGAAGGTAACATCCTGACAAATCATACAGTTGGAAAAGTGTGGTGTTTTGTAGAAGCTGAAGGTGTAAGTAAAGTAGAAGCAGGTGGTTTGAATAATATCGCTCCAACGGTACTCAAGCTTATGGAGTTAGAGATTCCCGATGAGATGGATCATCCTCTTATATAATAATAAATCAAAGGAGAGTATATAGTATGAAATTTAGTGGAAAAAATGTTTTAGTAACAGGTTCAAGTCGTGGTATTGGCGCGGAGATAGCAAGAACATTGGCGGGATTTGGTTTGAAGGTGTGGATAAACTATAGAAGTGGTGCAGCTGAGGCTGATGCTGTAAAAGAGTCTATAGAAGCTGCGGGTGGCAGTGCTGCCGTGATAGGTTTTGATGTAAGTGATGAGGCTGCATTTATTGATGCTATTAAGACTATTGTAGATAGTGATGGGGAGCTTTCATACTTGGTAAACAACGCAGGAATTACAAATGATAAACTGGCACTTCGCATGAAAACAGAGGATTTTATGTCGGTTATCAATGCAAACCTTACATCTGCATTTATTGGGAGTCGTGAATTTTTTAAAGCTGCTAGAAAGAAAAAGTTTGGTTCGGTTGTAAATATTGCTTCTATTGTAGGTGAAACAGGAAACGCTGGACAGACAAACTATACAGCAAGCAAAGGTGGTGTTATCGCGATGACTAAATCTTTTGCACTTGAAGCCGCTACAAGTGGTATCCGTTTTAATTGTATAACTCCGGGCTTTATCTCTACAGAGATGACAGAGGTATTAAGTGATGAGGTTAAAGAGGGACTCAATGCAAAAATACCGATGAATAGAATGGGAGAGGCTAGAGAAGTTGCTGAAGCAACAGCATTTTTACTCTCAGATTATGCAAGTTACATCACAGGTGAAACCCTCAAAGTAAATGGTGGAATGAATATGGCATAATGGCTTTTTTTAAGCTAAATTTGTTATAATTACCCGATTAAATTAAAATACAGGAGCTATAATGGCACTTATCGATGATATTAAAGAAGTAGTAGTAGAGCAATTAAGCGTTAGCGCTGATGAAGTTAAAGAGGATGCAAAGTTCGTAGAAGATTTAGGTGCGGATAGCCTTGACGTTGTTGAATTGGTAATGGCTCTTGAAGAGAAATTTGATATTGAAATCCCTGATGATGAAGCTGAAAAGATTCAGACTGTTGCGGATGTTGTTGCTTACGTAGAGAGTAAGTAGTAATCTATTCGTTAGTTTCCAGCCTTTTGGCTGGAGTAATGCTTTTATAAGTTAATGTAGTTGTTGATTTTTAAAAGTATTTATAATAATATGGAGTGTTGTGGATGAAAAGAGTAGTAGTAACAGGTTTGGGTATGATTAATTCTGTAGGGAATGATAAAGAGAGTGCATTTAAAGCTATATGTGAGGGCGAGTGTGGTATTGATACTATTACTCTTTTTAATCCAGAAGCGTATGCAGTAAAAATTGCTGGAGAGGTAAAAGATTTTGATCCTGCAACAGTTATGCCTCCTAAAGAGGTAAAAAAAGCTGATAGATTTATCCATCTTGGACTCAAAGCTGCTAGTGAGGCTATGGCTGATGCAAATCTTCCAGAAGATACAGATATGGAGCGTTTTGGTGTGAGTGCCGGATCTGGAATTGGTGGACTTCCTTCTATTGAGAAAAACTCTATCATCCTAGAGACTCGTGGTCCTCGTCGTATCTCTCCGTTTTTTATCCCGGGAGCGCTTGTTAATATGCTTGGTGGTTTTGTCTCTATTGAGCATGGTACCAAGGGACCTAACCTCTCAAGCGTTACGGCTTGTGCGGCTGGAACACATGCGGTGAGTGAGGCATGTAAGACTATTATCTGTAATGGTGCTGATAAGATGTTAGTAGTATCTGCTGAGTCAGCTATTACAGGTGCCGGTGTTGGTGGGTTTGCAGCAATGAAAGCACTCTCTACAAATAATGATAACCCGAAAGAGGCTTCTCGTCCATTTGATGCAAATCGTGATGGTTTTGTTATGGGGGAGGGTGCTGCGGCACTTGTTTTAGAAGAGTATGAAGCTGCAGTTGCTCGTGGCGCTCACATATATGGTGAAATTATTGGTTTTGGTGAAAGTGGTGATGCAAGTCACATTACAACGCCATCTCTTGATGGTCCGGGACGTGCAATGAAGGCTGCATACAAGATGGCAGGTGAACCAAAGATTGATTATGTCAATGCGCATGGTACTTCAACCCCGATTAATGACAAAAATGAGACTGCAGCAGTAAAAGAACTGCTTGGTGAAAATACACCTCCTATGAGTTCAATCAAAGGACAAATTGGTCACTGTTTGGGAGCTGCAGGTGGTATAGAGGCAGTTACTTGTCTTATGGCAATGCGTGATGGAATTATTCCTCCTACAATTAACTACACTACACCTGATGCAAATTGTGATCTTGATTATGTAACAGAGGGTGCAAGAGAAGCAGAACTCAATATAGTTATGAGTAACTCATTTGGTTTTGGTGGAACAAATGGTGTTCTAATCTTCAAAAAAATCTAGTTTAAGGATTTAATTTGGCTACATATTTAGATTTTGAAGAGAAAATAAAATTTATTCAAGAAGATATAATTTCTGCTCAGGTAAGACATGATTATACTGCAGTAGAAGAGCATAAAAAAGCACTTGATAAAGAAGTAGAGAAGATTTATAAAAATCTCTCTGACTTTCAAAAGCTACAGCTTGCTCGTCATCTTGATAGACCTTATGCTCTTGATTACATCAATATTATTATGCGTGACAAGTACGAGATTCATGGAGATAGGCACTTTCGTGAGGATGCTGCTATTATCTGTTACATAGGTTATATCGGTGATGAGAAGGTGATGGTGATAGGTGAGCAAAAAGGGCGTGGTACAAAAAATAAGCTCAAACGAAATTTTGGAATGCCGCATCCTGAAGGCTATAGAAAAGCACTACGAGCAGCAAAATTGGCAGAGAAGTTTGGATTGCCAATTTTAATGCTTGTGGACACACCGGGTGCATATCCCGGTCTTGGTGCAGAAGAGCGTAATCAGAGTGAGGCTATTGCCCGAAATCTTTTAGAGCTTGCAGAGATTAAAACACCGACGATATCTATAGTGATTGGTGAGGGTGGTTCCGGTGGAGCGTTAGCTATTGGGGTAGCGGATAAATTTGCGATGATGCGTTACTCTGTCTTTAGTGTTATTTCCCCTGAGGGTTGTTCTGCTATTCTCTGGAGTGACCCAGCAAAAGCAGAAGCTGCAACAAATGCTATGAAAATTATTGCAACTGACCTCAAAGAGTTAGATTTGATAGATGACATTATAGATGAGCCTCTAATTGGTGCACACCGTGAGAAAGAGGCAGCAGCCAAAGCTATCTCTGAGTATTTTTTAAAAGAGGTAAAAGCGTTAAAATCAATGAGTGAAGAGGAGCGTATGAACGCTCGTTATGAGAAACTCATCAAGCCGGGTGCTTTTAAAGAGTAAGCTTTATTTTTTTTCCTCTTCGTTCGATTCCTCCTCTTTTAAGAGAGGATCAAACTTAGGCCTTTTAAGCCTAGGTGCTTCTTTTGAAAATTTTATTAAATCTTCTACATTGTTTAAACTCTCATTACAATTTTTGAGACTTAAAAGAAAAAGCCCATAAGTAGTCATTACATCGCTCATAGCTCTATGATGTGATGGGTTTTCATTGAGGTGAAAGGTATCATTAAGATAGGAGAGTGCATATCTATAGGATGTAAGTGTTCTCTGTGCAAGAGCAAGGGAGCAGAGCGGTCTGTTAAGTATGGACTCTAAGCCAACTTTCTCCAAGCTTTGAGAGATAAAGGTATAGTCAAATTTGACATCATGTGCCACAAAGACAGCGTCACCTAAAAAGAGTTTAAACTCCATCATCACCGTCTTTAAATCGGGTGCATCTTGTGTATCTTCTGGTTTTATTCCGGTTAGTTCAGAGATAATTGGGTTAATGTTTTCTGTATAAACGAGAGTATCAAAAGTATCGATAATTTTAAAGTTTTTTACTTTAACCGCTGCTATCTCTATAATCTGATGTTTCTCAATTTTTGAGCCATTTGTCTCTATATCTACGATACAAAACTCAGCATCACGGAGTTTTGTAAATTTCGTATCAAAATAGTAGTAGCCCTGCTTCTTAATGATATTTATACCTTGAGCGCGTGAGAGTTCTAAAAACATATCGAGACTGTTATCAATTTGCTCTTTTAGCACTTCAAGAGGCAGTCCTCTCGAAGCGAGTCTTGAGATGCTTTTTTTATCAAGAGGAAAGGATTTATTGAGCATTTTCTATAAAATCTTCTACTTTTTTTGCATCTTTTATGCCATAACTCTTCTCAACCCCACTACTTACATCAACTCCAAAAAAACCATATTTTTTAACTTCTGTAACATTGTGAGCATCTAGTCCACCAGCTAAAATTATTTTGGAGCAGTCAACATCTTTAAACCATTCGATATTGATTCTTTTTCCCGCTCCGCCATACGCTTCACAGTAAGCGTCAATAAGTCTATACTCATCTTGAAACTTCAGTATATCTTCTGCACTCTTTGCGCGAATAACTTTTATATGAGGTGTTTGAAGTGATGCGTAGAGTGCTGCATCTGCATCAAAATGGAGTTGTGCGAGAGTGGCACCTACCTCTTTACAGGTTGTATCTATCTCCTCTGCAGATACATTTACAAAGAGTGCAACCTTCTCTACAAAAGGAGGGAGTTTATCTATAATCTCTTTTGCTTGCTTTTTTGTAAGATAGCGTGGCGACTTGTCATAAAAAACAAATCCAAGAGCATTGGCACCGGCTTCTATTGCTACCATTGCATCTTCGTAAGAAGTGATACCACAGATTTTAGTACGCATTAGATTTGTAAACTCTCTATAGCTTCTTTTCTATTGGTATGTTTAAAGACATAGCTTCCGGCAACGACTACATCAACACCCGCATCTTTGAGTGCAACTATGTTTTTATCACTCACTCCACCATCTACCTCAATAAGACACTCTGGGTTCATCTGCTTTCGCATTGCATCAAGACGTTTTGCTTTTGGCAGCACGGAGTCGATAAAGCTTTGCCCTCCAAAACCGGGATTGACACTCATAAGTAGAACCATATCCAAATCTTTGAGTAAAAACTCTACAGACTCTGGAGGTGTGTGAGGATTTAAAACAATTGCAGGCTTAATCCCATAAGAGCGAATTTTTTGAATTAATCTATGTGGATGCTTCTCCTCTTCAATGTGAAAAGAGATATACTCGGGTTTGAGAGGAGCAAAAAGTTCTACAAAGAAAGTATTGTTTTCAACCATAAGATGAATATCAAGTGGCTTTGTTGCTGCCTTGGCAACAGCAGAGACAACTACAGGCCCGATCGTGAGATTTGGCACAAAGTGACCATCCATGACATCAACATGAACTAAATCACATCCACTATTACAAATCTCTTCCACATCTCGAGCTAGATGACCAAAATCAGCCGATAGTATGCTTGGCGCTACTTTCATAATGTTTTCCTCATAATTAAGTTTGGAATTATAAGGTAAAGTAGCTTTTATCTTGTTAAGAAAAAGATAAATTTATCATCATTAAATGATAAATCAACCTGTACACCTTTTTTCCCCTCTACAATTTCTAAAAGACTTTTCACATCTGGGTAGGTTCTAGGGAGTGTGATATCTACACTAACATCATGATCAGCAAGGAGAGTTTTTACTTTTCCCCCTACAATATTTACAAGTTCTGCAAGAGTATCTAGAATCATCTCCTTATCATTTGTCTCTTCACCGATTAAAAGCTCACACGCTTTTTTTGCTATCTCTTGAGGAAAGATAAGTACAACCATTCCGTCCATATCTCCATAAAAACCGATGGAACTAGCAATAGTATTTTCTTGATTTTTTACTTCGATATTATCAACTTTAGCACTCTCTTTCATTGCTTTAGAGTTTGTCATCATCTCTATTGTTGCCACAGTAGCATCAATGAAATTAGGTAACTCAGTTACTGTTACCTTGTTGAGAGCGCGTTTGTTTTTTATATTTGCAGCACTACTTGCACCCAGCTCTTTTAGTAACTCCTTGTCTTGAAGGATATCATCCATATGATTAAAAAACATAATTCCAGAGTCTTCTAAAATCTCTTTGAACTCTTTGGGTGTTTTATCAAAGCTAAGTCCTACAAAGCAGATAGTAGCATTGTACTCAGCTGCTGAAGTAGAGAGCTTTGAGAAGAAGTTCAGGGCATGAACATTCATACTGACAACTTTGTAGGCATCAAAGATAAAGAGTCGAAAACCGACATTCAGAGAGTTGTTGTGGTACTCGATATTAAAAGTATTTCCTATTTCTGCATCAAGAAAGGAGCTTACGGTATAAATGATAGCATTACCTGTAACACGGGTAGCTACCTTTTGACCCATCTGTCCTAAGTAAGTTTCGGTAATGATGATATCATAGGCATTTTCTGCTTTAGCTTTCTCATCAAACTCCTCTTGTGTTTGTGCAATTATTGGGTTGTGTCCGTTGTCGTGCAACTCTATCGCCATGGCAGCGCGTTGCGACTTATCATCACTATAAAGGAGTACATTTTTATTTTGATTTTTGTAGTTACTTGAGAAGAGGGTAGCTATCTCTTGTGTTTTAAAGAGGGAGAAAGAGAGGTCATCTTTGTAAAATTTGATTATTGCTTCATACTTTTTTGCATCATAATCACAAAAACCGACGGTAGCATGATTTGCTGCACGAACTTTATGAAACATCTTCACAAAAGCATCTAGACCATTACGATTAAAAAAGATGACTTTTTTGAGTGAAACTAACACCATTCCAGCATTTTGTGAAACGGTTGCTTCGATGTCTTCAATACTTAAAATTGCTATGCTAGAAGCACCATCTAAAAAGCCTTGTGGATGAAAAACACCTATACCATTTTTTAATACTGCTCTCATGAAATCTCCATTAGTTGTGAAAACTCTTCATAGATATCTTGCACATACTCTATCTGAAAATCGATAAAGTCATTTAAATCTGCTTCAATGTATTGAGGCTGAGAGAGGGTATAAAAGAGAAGTAGATGCATCCATTTTCCAAGAGTGTTAATATCTGCATCATCAGAAGGTTTTACTCCAGAAGCTGCTTGAATAATCTCACCTATCTCCTCTGGCATCTCCCACTTTTGTGCAATTTTCTGGGCAATATCAAAAAGATCCATCCCACAAAGTCTTTTTAAAATAGTATTTAGGTCTATTTCGTGTACACTTCTGAGAAGGGCAACATCTTTTTTCTTTTCATTAAAGAGCGCTTCGCTTACAATTATGCTTGCAGGAAGCAGAGAGATGGCACTTAGTTTATCTTTGTCCTCAATTCCCAAATGCTCTAAAATTTTTTTCCAATTCATAGAGAGATCTGCTTGAAGGTTGTAAAAGAGAACACGGTTGAGTTTAAAGAGGTTCCATTTTGAAGGGGAGAGTAGGGAGAGCATATAATTATATACTGCTTGTTGCGCCCTAGAGACACCTAAAATACCAAAAATCTGAGAAACTTCACTTACTTCATTCTTAAAACCATAAATGGGTTTATTAACCAATAATTTAAGGTAGTTATTGAGTGCCTTATCCTCTTTCGCAATAGCCGCAGCCTTGACTAAGTCACCATTGCCTAAATGGGTCAATGTCGCTTTTAGAATTTTTGGTGCCGGTGGTATTTTATCTATATAGTCTTCTATTTTTTCTTGTGTTATCAAAATTCATACTTTCTCTGTTAAATTGGGTAAGCAGTTGTATTTTAACTATATCTATATAAAACGAATATAAAAAAAGGATACTTCTCAAAAAGATATTTGGCTTAAGTTGAAGTTTTGCTTTTATTTGGTACAATTCGCCACTTTAAATATCATTCAAGGATACCAACATGGCAAGAAAATGTGCTATTAGCGGCAAAGGCCCTATGAGTGGGAATAATGTTTCTCATGCAAAAAACAGAACAAAGCGTCGTTTTTTATTAAACTTAAGAACAGTGCGTATTACACAAGAAGATGGTACTACTAAAAAAATCAAGATCTCAGCAAGAGAACTTCGTACGCTTAAGAAAAATTCGTAAGTAGATAGGAAAACTATGAATCTTTTAGAGAGGATTCGTAGGTTTTTAAATTGGGAGACTGCTCCCAAACCTGACCCTAAACTTCTTCCTGAAGTTTATCCCCACCTAAAACCTTTTCGTTTACCGCTACTACTTACTGTAACTGTAATGTTACTTGGAACACTTGGATATGTTATTATCGAAGATTTTCCAATTTTTGATGCGATTTATCAGACGGCTATTACCTTTACAACCGTTGGATTTGGAGAGGTACATCCTATCTCCGATGTAGGAAAAATTTTTACTATAAATCTTATCATTGCAGGTTTTGCAGTCTTTTCAAGTGCTGTGGGTATTTTAGTCTCCGAGCTAAATAAAGGGAAGATAGTCTCAATTTTAAAGGAGAGAAGAATGTTATATAAAATCGTAAGACTCAAGAAGCACTATGTTGTTTGTTACCATAACGATTATACTATTGAGGTGACTTCTGAGTTACGCAAAAATCATATACCATTCATAGTAATTGACCCGCGTCCTGAGATACATGAGTGGGCGTTGGAGTATAAGTACCCTTACTATCTGCAAGCAGAACCTCATGCTGAGTTGGCGATGTTAAAAGCACATCTCTCTTCGGCCAAGGGATTGATAGCACTCTCGGATTTACTTGCAGATAATATTGCCCTTATCGCTTCTGTAAGACTCTTTGAGAAGGAACACTTTCTGCCGCGTCCTTATTACATCATCTCTTCAGCTGAAAATATGAGTGATGTTGAGAAGCTGAAAAAATTAGGAGCCGATACCGTCGTAAGTCCAACCAAGCTAACAGCGCAAAGAGTAAGTGCTATGGCAGCGCGTCCAGATATGGAAAATATGCTCGAAGAGTTTTTATATAAAAGTGATAATCCTTTAGATATGCAAGAGATTGTAGTGCCAAAATATTCATGGGCGGTGTTGAAAAAACTTAAAGAGACACACATTAGGCAGATGACAAATACCTCTGTTGTAGGAATTACAAAAAAAGATGGTAAGTTTATCAGTATGCCAAAGGGTGATGTTCTTGTTACAAGTGAGTGCAGGCTGCTTGTAATCGGGACACAAAAAGGAATAGAGACAACCAAAGGGTTGCTAAGACAAAGAGTAAAACCAAAGGAGCTAAAGTTTGTATAAGTTAGTAGAGATAGAGAGTGGTGTATGTAGTGCAGAAGGCTTTTTTGCTGATGGTGTGAGTGCTGGACTCAAAGCAGATGATGCAAAGGATATGGCGTGTATCTACTCAGAAAAAGAGTGTGAGATAGCTTCCGTATTTACAACAAACAAGATGCAAGCAGCCCCAATAAAGCACTTTTTGAAAAAGGGAGTATTTACAACAAATTTTATTTTGATAAATGCTAAAAATGCCAATGCTATGACGGGTGAAGCGGGAGTAGAGGATATTGAAGCTATTCTTGAGACACTTCCATCAGAGGCGTATAACCCTGTGATGAGTTCCACGGGTGTTATTGGCGTACGACTGCCAAAAGAGAAGATAATAGCTGGAGTAAAACTTTTTGACTTGAGTAAAAAAGAGCCTCATAGTGCAGCAGAGGCGATTATGACTACAGACTCTTTTTCAAAAGAGAAAGCGTACAAGATAGTTTTAGAGGATGGAAGTAGTTTTAGTATAGGTGCAATGGCCAAAGGGGCTGGAATGATAAACCCCGCTATGGCAACAATGCTCTGCTTTATCACTACTGATGCAGATGTTGATGCTCGCAGTATGCAGGCTATTTTAGATGATGTGACAAAGGTAACTTTTAATGCAGCAAGTGTAGATGGAGATACCTCGACAAATGACACAGTTATGCTTTTGAGTAACCGAAGTTCAAAAGTGTATCACGCAGAGGCGTTTAGAGAGGCTTTAGAGAAGATTATGCGTTTTCTTGCTCGTGAGATGGTAAGAGATGGTGAGGGAGCAAGTAAGCTTGTAACTTATAAAATCACAGGTGCGAAAGATGATGCAGAGGCGGAAATAGTGGCCAAAGCACTCTCAAACTCACTCCTTGTAAAAACAGCACTCTACGGAGAGGATCCAAACTGGGGTAGAATTGCATCAACTGTAGGTGCGAGTGGTGTAGTAGCGGATGAGGCTACACTTACAATCTCCTTTAATGATGTGTGTGTTTATGAGAGAGGTACGCCCTATTTTGATGCACAGATGGAGCAGAGAGCTTCTGAAGTGATGCAACTTGATAGTTTTACAATAGCTTGTGATTTGGGCATAGCCAATGGTGCATTTGAAGCTTATGGCTGTGACCTTGGATATGAGTATGTAAAGATAAATGCAGACTATAGAACTTAGTAGAGTCTTTTAATACTGCACAATGGGATTTACACTCAAAAATATTATCGCATCACTTATTATGCCACTCCCTTTAGCTTTTGTTATAGGGGTGGTAGGAGTTATCTTACTCTTTATGCACAAGGAGAGGCTTGCAAAGACTTTTTTGGTTGTGAGTTTCGCTCTTCTTTTCCTCTTTAGTTATAACCCCGTAGCAAATAGCTTACTCTCTGGACTTGAATTAGAACATCCTGCCATCAAAAAGGTAGATAAAGATATCAAGTATGCTCTTTTACTTGGAGGTAATTTTCAATCGAGAGCCTATGGAATTTTGGAGATATATAATCAAAACAGAGATATTATGATTATCACATCGGGATATGCAGGGAGCAATCCCATCTCTGAAGCGATGAAAAATAAAAAAGCACTTATAAAACTCGGCATACCTGCATCACACATCATAGCCATAGAGAGTGCAAGAGATACCATAGAGGAGGCACAGAGTATAAAAAAAGAGTTAGGCGGTGTACCCTTTTATCTTGTAACATCTGCGTACCATATGCCAAGAGCCTATGCTATTTTTAAAGCGCATCATACAAACCCCATTGCATACCCTGTCGGGAGTATGTCAAAAGGGATAAAATCCCTCTCTTTTATCTCTGCAAAGGATGCATACAAGAGTGCAGTAGCACTCCATGAATACATCGGCAGACTCTGGTTAAAAGTAAAAACTATCTTCTACTGATACTCGTTTTTAAAGCTTACATAGCGCTTCGCTGATGCGTAGAGTTCTTCTACTTCTGCATCTGTAAGCTCTCGTACAACTTTTGCGGGACTTCCCATAATGAGTGAGCGTGGTGGAAACTTTTTGTTTTTCGTCACTAAACTTCCCGCACCTACTATCGACTCTTTACCGATAACCGCATTATCTAAGATAGTAGCACTCATCCCTATCAGACAAGCATCTTCAATGATGCAGCCATGGAGCATCACTCTATGTCCGATGGTAACATCACTCCCTATGATAGTAGGACTCCCATCACTTCTGTCCGCTTTTTTATGATGCGTAACATGCACCATACTTAAATCTTGAATGCTTGTTCTATCACCTATAGTGATGTAGTGAACATCCCCGCGAATGACTGTTCCAAACCAGATAGAGCAATCCTCTCCTATGGTAACATCGCCGATAACATCTGCGGAGGGTGCAATCCATGTCCCTTTTTTCATCTTTGGTTCAAAATCTTTAAAACTGTGTAACATTTTTACTCCTTGCAATCTGTAAAGATAGAGGTCATCAGATTTGCTGTGTGGCTTGCAGAGTCTTTCTTACTAGCCTTTACAATCCTGTTGACATAATCCTCTAGGTGTTTATGATTATTTATACTTTTATGGTTTTCATTTTTGACTTTTATGTAAGAGCCATCACTCTGTAACTCATGTGCGAGTGTATTGTCACAGCACTGCAGTCGTAGTATCTGTAGTATCTTCTCTTTTGCCGCATCATCTTTAATGGCTGTAAGCAGTTCAATACGACGCACAAGATTTCTCGGCATCCAGTCTGCACTAGAGATGTAAACACCGACTGCATCATTTTTAAAGTAGAAGGTGCGAGGGTGCTCTAGGTATTTTCCAAGTATGGAGGTGACACGAATATTTTCACTCACTCCTTTGATGCCCGGTTTTAAACAGCAGATACCACGGACAATAAGATGAATTTTTACACCCGCCTGACTCGCTTTGTAAAGCGCGCGAATTACATCATCATCAACGAGAGAGTTTACTTTAGCGATAATCTCTCCATTTTTTGCCTGTCTTGTCTCGTTATGAATAAGCGAGAGTAGTTTTGGTTTTATTTGAGAGGGTGCCATGTAGAGTTCGTTAAGCTTCCCTTTTTTACTAAAACCTGTGAGGAAGTGGAAAAAACGGGTCAAATCATTTGTGACGATATCTTTACTTGTCATATAACTCATATCTGTGTAGATTTTCGCTGTTGCCGGATTGTAGTTTCCGGTACCAAGGTGTGCATACTGCTTGAGTTTGCCATTTTTACGGCGTGTGACGAGTGCAGCTTTTGCATGGACTTTAATGCCTTTGATGCCGTAGATAACATGCGCTCCCGCTTTCTCTAACGCCTTTGCCCAGATAAGATTGTTCTCCTCATCAAAACGCGCTTTAAGCTCAACCATTACCGTAACTTGTTTACCGCTTTCACTCGCATTCATAAGTGCTTGCACGATAGGGGAGTTTGTCCCTGAACGGTAGAGCGTCATCTTGATAGAGACGACATCAGGGTCTTTACTTGCAGTCTGCAAAAACTTCACGACAGGCTCAAAACTCTCATAAGGGTGGTAGAGTAGCAGGTCTTGTTTCTCTAAGGTTGTAAAGATACTCTCGTTTGTATCGAGTGGTGGCAGATTTTTTGGTTTAAATGAAGGAGCAAGTAGATGTGCGAAATCTTTGTTGCCAACTATCTGCCATAGACTAGAGAGATTTAAAAAGGTGTGAAATTTATAGATATCATCTTTGTAAACATTGGTATGACGGTTAAAGAAGTTGATAATCTCATCATCAGCATTAGAGCCTATCTCAAGGCGAACCATCTCCCCTTTACGACGAAGCTTTAGACCCTCTTCAAGAATCTCCATAAAGTCATCAGCCTCCTCCTCTTCTATCTCCAAGTCAGCATTTCTAGTCACGCGAAATGATGCATATTTTAGAAGTGTAAAGCCGGGAAAAAGCTCATCGACATGCTCTGCTACTACACTCTCAATAGGGATATAAACACCCCCGCCAAGTTCAACAAAACGGTTGAGTACACGAGGCACACGAATAAGTCCAAAACGCTCAATGGAGGTATCATCTGCATCTTGGAGCTTTACGATGAGTCCAAAGCTCAGGTTGTTGAGATGCGGAAAAGGGTGGGTTGCATCAACGGCGATGGGGATGATAACAGGGTAGATGTTCTCATTGAAATACTGGTTGAGTTTATGCTTTTCGTGCGTGTTTACATCGCTGTAAGTTTTAACGGTAATCCCCTCGCCCTCAAGTTTTTTTAAAATAGAGCTGCGACAATGCTCAACGACCTGTTGCTCTTGATGCAGATAGAGCCGAATCTCTTTGAGTTGTTGCAGAGGAGTAAGCTTATCTGCACCAGAGACGATGATGCCCGCAGAGAAGAGCTTCTTTAGCCCCGCCACACGAATCATATAAAACTCATCTAAGTTTGTTCCGTAAATCGCTAAGAATTTTAATCGTTCCAAGAGTGGCAGCGACTCATCTTGCGCCTGTTTAAGTACTCTTGTGTTAAATTGTAACCATGAGAGCTCACGATTATTGTAAAGATTTGGATTTTTAAGATTTAGCATTGCATAGTGACCTATAGTTAGAGTTGAGATGATTATACAGAATTATGTTTAATACAAAATTAGTTTATAAAGTTCGCACTCTATTTTACTCGTTCCACCTCTCCTGAGGTGGGACGAGCAAGACTTTCACTTAGTACACATCATTGTGACTTCCTATATCTACAAGGATGATTACGCCATTTTGAATGATAAAATCGATGACGATACGGTATTTTATATTGATCGAAACAGAGTGGTAAGTGCTTAACTTTCCTTGCAGTTTATGCAGGCGTAACGAGGGGTGGTGCGGGTTGTGACTTAGAATCTCTATGGTCTTTTTATATTGAGGATAGATATCTTTATGTTTTTTGAAAAATTTTACAGCTTTTTTCTCATATCCGTCGCTAAAACGAATTTCAATCATCTGCGATAGCTTCTTCGATGGTAGCAAAGTGACGGTTTAAATCAGTATGAAAATGTCCTTCATCTATATCTTCCATTACCTCTTTATGTGCTTGTTCAAGCTTGAAAGCTCTATATACTTCATACTCGTCAAATGAGATAACGCAGTATTTGTCTTTGCCTCTGACATTGATGACAACATCGCTAAATTCATCGAGCAATTTGTCAAATATCGAAACTCCTTTGACCTTTACTTCACTTGCTGTTACTGTCATAATGTATCCTTAAAAGTACTTTTAAGTGTATTATAGCATATTTATGGTCTCTAACTTATATTGGAAGATTTAGAGTTATTTTCTACTTTTAAAGAAAAAGAGAAACATTGAAATCTTATTTACTGAATAATTCCACTCCCCTTATAGTTAGCAGCGTGGTATATGGTGACGCCGTTTTTGCGTGCATAGTAGCGCATCAGTAGTCTTTGCAGGGTAGGCTCTATGGAGGGTGCAAACCATGCGTTGTTACTTGTTGCTATGAGATACTTTACATCTCCCTCATATATCTCTTGACAGGTTGCCTCGTAGCAGATGGCATTTCTAAACTTTACACCTTTGATGGTGAAATCAGTCGGGTGTTGCGCTGTTTTAAAATCGCTGTTGCCGCTAAAAAATGTCTCATTGATTATCTTCTGGGCAAATTTTGGCAGAGGTATATACTCTCCAAAAGGAACAAGTACGAGCTTTTTGGCGATGGTCTGTTTTCCATCTTCAAAGATATAGGTTACATTGTAGCTTTGGTTGTTCTCACGCAGTAGAGCGCCTGCGATGATAGTTATCTTATAAGAGAGTTGTTTGAGTCTCTGTATGATGGAAGGGTTATAGTTCATGTAAAGTGGAAATACTGACTCTGGAAATACTATTGCATCATACTTTGCATCAATAGCCCTGTTTATCTCCTTATAGATAAAGCGGATTGTTGGTGAAAGTGCCTCTTTTGTCCATTTATTTTCTTGCTTGATATCTGTCTGTACAAGTTTTATCTTTAAGTCACTCATCTGTTGTGTTGGATATCCATAGTTAAAAGCAACAAAGAGGAGAAGGAGGGGGAGGGACTTGTAGGGTTTTGTCGGGATGAGCTGCGGCAAAGAGAGTGCAAGCAGGGTAGCGGCGAGTTGGTACTTAAAGATACCGATGTAACTATCTACAAAAAGAAGTTCTATCTGCAGCCAGTTCCAATCAAAAGGCTCCACAAAACTCAGACCAAAGAGAAAAAATGCTCGGATGATGGCTCTATCAGTAAAGGCAAGAGGGAGAAAAAAGAGCAGATAGATAAAGCCAAAACCGATGGTGACAAAGGGAGTCATATAGCCCACACCTTGATACTTAAAACTATACCCTATCCAGTAAAACCAAAAAAGTCCGATGAGAAATCCGGCAACAAGAACGGCGCGTTTTGGAATGTACAAAAAGAGTGCAAGCGCTGCGACACCACAAAGAGTGTTTATAAATCTGTTTGTAAGGTCATACTCTGCGAAGTAGATAAACGCAGAGAAGAGAAGAGCAGTAAGGAGTCCAAGAAAAAAAGTTTGTAAATGTCTGTTCATAAAAGAAATTATACAGTTTTTATCAGATTGTTAGTATAAATTCTGTATAATCGCCCCAATTTTATCAGACAAAGGAAGTTAGTAGATGGAAATAATCTCGCAACTGTTACCGTTCGTATTTTTAATTTTAATTATGTACTTCGTAATTATTCGCCCACAACAAAATGAAGTAAAAGCAAAGAATGCTATGATTGAGTCACTCAAAAAAGGGGACAAAGTTATAACAAATGGTGGTTTTATAGTCACGATTCACAAAGTAGAAGAGAGCTTTTTTAGTGTGAAGATGAATGATGATACTATCGTAAAAATCATAAGAGATGCAGTCTCGAAGAAGTATGAGAGTGAAGCTTAATTATCGCATAGTGATATTCGCTGCAGCGATTATCTTTGGTGTAGCTTTCTCCATCCCATCGCTTCTGCAGAGTGAGGGTGGAAAAAAAGTTACTTTGGGACTTGATTTGCAAGGTGGTCTGCATATGCTTTTGGGTGTAAAGACTGAAGAGGCAACAAAATCTCGCATCAAATCTATCGCAGCAAGTATCAAACACTTCGCAGAGCGTAATGATATCTTAATAGATGGACTTACATTTGATGATAGTCATGTAGAGTTTGAAGTGCTTGATAGTGATGAGATAGCACAGTTTGATACTTACCTTAAAGAGATAGATGGTGTGAAGATAGATGTAAAAGGTCAAATTATCTCACTCTCTCTTACGCCTGAAGAGATAGCAAAGACAAAAAAGGAGGCAGTAGCACAGGCTATAGAGACGATTAGAAATCGACTCGATCAGTTTGGACTTACAGAGCCGGTTGTCGCAAAACAGGGAAAAGATAAAATTCTTGTGCAGTTAGCGGGGATTAAGACGCAGGCTGAAGAGCAAAGAGCGCGTGAGCTTATCTCTCGCGCTGCAAAGCTTGAGCTTATGGCAGTAGATGAGGATAGAAATGCCCGTGTTTATAACATGAGTGATGCAGATGCGGCTGAGTATGGCGATGTTATCTTAAGTGATGCAAAAAATCCTCAGATAAAGTATCTCGTCCATGAGATTCCTATCTTAGATGGCGGAATGCTTACAGATGCACATATGGGATTTGATAAAAACAACCGTCCGCTTATCAACTTCAAACTCAATGCAGAGGGTGCGGAAATCTTTGGAGACTTCACAGGTCGCAATGTCGGCAAGCGTTTGGCAGTTGTTTTAGATGGCAAGGTTTACTCTGCACCAAATATTAATGAGCGTATCGGTGGAGGTAGTGGTCAGATTTCTGGAAACTATACCG
This sequence comes from Sulfurimonas sp., assembly GCA_027083035.1. Taxonomy (GTDB): domain Bacteria; phylum Campylobacterota; class Campylobacteria; order Campylobacterales; family Sulfurimonadaceae; genus Sulfurimonas. The sequence continues at coordinate 28,163 of JALWSY010000178.1, forward strand.
TTATGGAGGCAAAAGATTTAGCGATTGCCTTGCGTTCCGGAGCGCTTTTAGCACCTATTTTTCTTATGGAGAAGCGCTCTGTAGGTCCTAGTCTTGGGGCTGATAGTATTAAGGCGAGTATGATTGCGCTTATCGGTGGTTTTGTGATGGTTATCCTCTTTATGATGATCTATTATCGTATGGCTGGAGTTATTGCAAACATCGCACTTATTGCAAATCTTTTTATCCTTTTAGCAGTAATGAGCCTCTTTGGTGCAACGCTTACCCTACCGGGTATGGCGGGTATAGTCCTCACGGTCGGTATGGCTGTTGATGCAAATGTTATCATCTCGGAGCGTATTCGTGAGCTTATCTATGAGGGGAAATCTATGCACAAAGCGATAGAAGAGGGGTATGCAAATGCTATGCGAGCTATCTTGGATGCAAACATCACGACGCTTATCGCATCGGTTGTGCTGTATGCGTATGGAACGGGAGCTATTAAAGGGTTTGCGGTAACGATGAGTATCGGTATTATGGCTTCTATGCTTACTGCGATTTTAGGTACACATGGAATTTACCAAATGCTAGAGCAGAAGATTGCTCACTCTAAAAATAACAAACTTTGGTTTGGGATTAAAGGATAATTATGGAGTTTTTTAAATATACAAGAACCTTTAATTTTATGGGCAAGTCAAAACTTGCCATGATACTTTCTGTTCTTCTTGTACTTGCATCGTATGGGGTACTTTTAACAAAGGGATTAAATTACGGTGTGGATTTTGCGGGTGGAACAGTTGTTCAGGTAAAGTATGAAACAAAAGCACCTATAAATAAGATGCGTGAAGCACTCAAAGGAAACAAACTCTTTGAAAACTCTTCTATTAGTGAGTTTGGTTCTCCTGATGAGGTTGTTATTCGTATGAAGACAACAACAGGGAATGTAACGACTGATATAGGCGATGTAACTAGAGAGGCACTGAAAGGTACGGGTAACTTTGAGATTCGCCGTGTGGATATTGTCGGTCCGACGGTGGGTGCAGAGTTAAAAGAGAAGGGAATTACCTCTCTTATCTTGGCAATCCTTGGAATTTTAGTCTATGTCGCGTTTCGATTTGAGTGGCGTTTTGCGGTTGCTTCTATCGTTGCCTTGGTGCATGATGTCTCCATCGCACTTGGAGCTGTGGCACTTTTTCAGATAGATGTAAACCTTGATGTTCTAGCGGGACTCCTCACTATCTTAGGATACTCTCTCAACGATACTATCATCGTCTTTGACCGTATTCGTGAGGGTGTAACAGAAAACAGAAACGCTGGTCTTGAAGAGATAATCAATGAGTCTGTGACAAGAACGCTAGCGCGTACAACGCTTACATCACTAACGACTTTCTTTGTTGTATTTACACTTTTTGCTTTTGGTGGTGAGATTATCCACCCATTTGCATTTACACTTCTTGTCGGAGTTGTTGTAGGTACCTACTCCTCTATCTTCGTCGCTTCACCTATTCTTCTCCTCTTTGGTTTTGATGTCAAAGGGTACCATAAAAAACTGGCAGAGAAAGAGAAGCGTGAACTAGAGAAGCAAAGAATGCGTGAACAGTTCGACCAAGGCGTAGTCTAAGATAAACCAAGCGTTAGCGTAAAATTAAGGGAGCATAGGATGGATTGGGGTAAAGTTATATATGTATTTTTCTCATTGATGAGTTTAACATCAATAGCAGGTTTCTTGTATGAAAATACAGCCGTTTCACTCTTTATAGCGGCGAGTGTAAACTTGATGAGTACCATACTTAAAATCGGTGTAAGAAATCTGCTCTCAGCAGAACTACTTGCATCATCACTTGTGGCGGATTTACACCTTATCCCTGCCTTGATATTTTTAGTAATCATTGGGGATGACTCATGGGCTATTGCACTTGCTATTGGTGCTTTAATAGCAAATATCTTCTCAATGGGATTAGTCTATATTGAGAGTTCAAAACAAAAAGAAGAATATTAACTATTAGTCCGATAAATGAGCAAAAGCCCATTTATCTTCGCTGGCGCCGCTTCTATCTTAAAAGATGATGCAGAAAAAAACTAAATTTTTTTCTGTTAGGCGACTAAAGCTTGACTTCTATCGAAGTCAGAATTTTACATCAGGATTTTTTTTGGAATACATTTCATCAGATATTGAAAAAAAATGGCAAGAGTATTGGAAGCAAAACGAGAGTTTTGAACCAAGTGAGGATTTTAGTTTAGAGAAGAAGTACATACTGAGTATGTTTCCATTTCCAAGTGGTCGTTTGCATATGGGGCATGTTCGTAACTACTCTATCTCTGATGCACTCGCGCGTTATCATAGACAGCAGGGGAAAAATGTTCTGCATCCTATCGGATTTGATAGTTTTGGTATGCCTGCTGAAAATGCGGCTATTAAAAACGGCTCTCACCCAAAAGGGTGGACTTACGATAACATTGAGTATATGAAAAATGAATTTTACTCTTTGGGCTTCTCTTTTTCGCGAAAGCGGGAGATGGCAACAAGCGATGAGTTATATACGAAGTTTGAGCAGGCTTTTATTATAGATATGTATGAAAAGGGACTGCTGTATCGTGAAAAAGGTATGCTTAACTGGTGTCCAAATGATCAGACAGTTTTAGCAAATGAGCAGGTTGTAGATGGATGCTGTTGGCGATGTGATACTCCGATAGTGAAAAAAGATATGAATCAGTACTACTTTAAAATCACTCAGTATGCTGATGAGCTTTTAGATGATCTGAAAAAACTTGAGGGCGGTTGGCCAAAACAAGTGCTTACTATGCAGGAAAATTGGATAGGGAAATCAAATGGTTTGGCTTTTGACCTCTATTTTGATGACTCAAGCAAAGAGAAATTAAATGGTGCATTTGAGAGTTTTGATGTTTTTACCACGCGTCCTGATACTATCTATGGAGTGAGTTATACTGCTCTTGCTCCTGAACACGCCATAGTGACATACATGATAGAGAATAAACTCTTAGATGATGCAACTATTGAAGAGATAGTAAAGATGAAAAATACCTCTTCAATAGATAGACAAAAAGAGAAGGCAGGACTTCCTTTGGGTCTAAGTGTCGTGCATCCACTTACAGGAAAAACTATCCCTGTCTGGATAGCAAACTTTGTGCTTATGGATTATGGTTCAGGGGCTGTTATGGCTGTACCTGCACATGATGATAGGGATTATGATTTTGCTAAAAAGTATGATCTGCCTATTAATCCTGTTATCAAGCCAAAAGAGGGGGAGCATGACTTCTCACAATCTGCATACACGGAAGTAGGAGAGTTGATAAACTCTGCGGAGTTTGATGGAATGAACTCGAAAAAGTCTCAATACAACATCATTAAGATGTTTGAAGAGAAAAATTTAGGGAAAAAGACGACAAACTATAAGCTGAAAGATTGGGGTGTCTCTCGCCAGCGTTATTGGGGTGCGCCTATTCCTTTTGTGCATTGTGATGATTGTGGTCTTGTGATGGAGAAAAAAGAGAACCTTCCTATAGCACTTCCTGATGATGTGGAGATAAATGGAGAGGGGAGTCCATTAGAGAACCACCCTACTTGGAAAAAGTGTAAATGTCCACAGTGTGGCAAAGATGCAACGCGTGAGACAGATACTATGGATACTTTTGTGCAATCCTCTTGGTACTTTTTACGCTTTTGTGCATCTCCTGCGACTCTGGAGAAGATGGCATTTACCCCTGAAGAGGTGAAGTACTGGATGAGTGTGGATCACTATGTGGGTGGTATTGAACATGCCATACTGCACCTGCTCTATGCACGCTTTTTTACAAAAGTATTTCGTGATTTAGGATACTTGGATTTTGATGAGCCATTTGATAGGCTACTTACTCAGGGTATGGTACTCAAAGATGGTGCCAAAATGTCCAAATCAAAAGGCAATACAGTAGATCCTGATGCCATCATAGAGAAGTATGGGGCAGATACGGCAAGACTCTTTATCCTCTTTGCTGCACCACCAACACAGGAGTTGGAGTGGAATGATAGTGCTGTTGAGGGGGCGCATAAGTTTATTAAGCGATTTTTTGACAGAAGCTCTCATGTCGTTGCTACAGAGAGCAAACCTGACATAGAGCATAGTTCTCTCTCAAAAGAGGAGAAGTTTGCTCGTAAAAAAGTCTATGAGGCACTACAAAGAAGCGAAGATGTATTTGCACAGCGTTACACCTTTAACACGCTTATCGCTGGTGTTATGGAGGCACTCAACGCGCTCAATGCACAAGATAATAGTGATGTCTGGAGTGAGGGGTACTGGATTCTTAGCTCTATTATGGAGCCAATTATTCCGCATACAGCTTGGGAGATAAGTAATAAATACTTTGGACTTAAAAACCTAAGTAAGCAGGAGATTATTGAAGAGGTCTTTGTTGCAGAGAGTGTAACACTTGGTGTAGCAGTCAATGGAAAACGCCGTGATGAGATAGAAGTGGCTGTTGGTGCATCAAAGGAAGAGATTATAGAAGCTGCAAAGGCTCTGGTTGCGAAGTGGCTTGATGGAAAAACCATAGTCAAAGAGATTGTCGTTCCAAACAAACTTGTAAACATCGTGATAAAAGGGTAGTTTTGTATATCTTCGCTCACCTTAAGCATTTTTTACTCTTACTACTTGTAGTGGGAGTGCTTGGTGGGTGTGGTTACAGACCAAGTGCAAAGTCTGCACGCTCTGTTTTGGGTGAGAGGATAAGTACAAGTGTGACTATCTCCTCACAAGACCCAGAGAATACAGTCATCATAAAAGATGCTGTTGACTTGGCTATAGTGGAGGTTTTTCACGCCTCTTTAGTACCGAAAAAATTTGCAGACACACACCTCTACTTACAACTCTCCGAACCGAAATATACACCGCTACAGTATAATAACAATGGATATATTATCTCATATCGTGCTACAATTACGTTACATATTACCCGTGAATCAAACGATATTAAGAAAAAGTACACTACCATAGGCAGTTACGATTTTGCCGTAGAGCCAAATGCTGTGCTTACGGATAAAGAGCGTTTTGATGCGATTAAGTATAGCTCTATTAAAGCTATTTCTGCCTTTGTAGCTAAGGTATCCGCAGAGGGAATAAGCCAATAAAATAGGAGAGTAGAGTGACTATTCAAGCTATCATTAACAGTGCTATTAAAAGATTAAAAGCAGAGGGAAAGCTGCTGACACCTGATTTTTATGCTGAAGCCTTTTGTAAAGAGGCAAAAAAAGCAAAGATGAGTGTTGAGGATTGTAATCACTTAGATAAGTTTACACAGATGCTCAACAAAGAGTATCAAAAAGATTTGAAAAATTATCGCATCAATACGATGCATGAATTTTTACGCTTTCTTATCTCTAAGTTAAACCGCACAAATCCAAATCAATCAACGCAGATTATAGAGTCTCAAGCACTTCTTACAAAGCGAATTTTACAAGTTGTAGAAGCACTACATAATAAAGAGGCTGCAGAACTCGCTAAAAACACTATAGATATGTTAAGTACAGGTGCTGATGTGGGTCAATTAGATAACTTCAGGCAGAGATGGGTTAATTTTCTTACTACTTATGATGACACTTTTTTAGAGAAACTCAAAGCTATCGGTTCTGTAGAAGCAGATGATTTGAGAAAAACTATAGAGAATTTAAATCTCTCATCGATGGATGGTTCACTTGTTGATAGTGAAGCGTGTTTAACGAAAGCTTCAAAGCTTTTAGTTGCCTCTTTTGTTCCCTCAATCGCTTCAAGTGTCAATGAGACTATTGCTGATTTGAGTGAGAAGATATCGAAGGAACCGACACTCTTAGAGAGTGAGAGCATGGAAAAAGAGATAAAACAGGCTATCTCTTTGCGTATAGCACTTGATAAAAAGAGTGTCAAAGAGATGATTGAGTCGATTGATGGTGTGCTTGATAAACTCTCCTTGCGTCTCATAGATATGATAGAGAAGTCAGATAACTCCAATGAGGAGATTCAGGTTATAAAAAAGGAGTTGGAATCTTATAGCGTTGAGAGTGAGACGAATTTTAAAATTGCGCATAAAAAACTCTACACGATAGCTATTGCACTTGAGAAGAATACAAATCTTCTTAGTAAGGACTTAAAAGGACACAATGAAGAAGTGAGCGTACTGAGTAAAAAGGTGCGTGCTTTGGAGAAAGAGCTTGAGCATGTAAAAAAGGAGTCTAAAGAGGATTTTCTAACAAAGCTCTATAATCGTCGCGCTTTAGATGACTTTTTAGAGATAAAAGAGGCAGAGTTTAAACGCTATGATAGAAACTTCTCGATTGTTATGTTTGACCTCGATAAATTTAAGAGCGTAAATGATACATATGGACATGAAGCAGGAGATGCCGTACTGAGTGCTTTTGCTAAAATACTTAAAAAAGAGTGTCGTACAGTAGATGTTGTTGGTCGTTACGGCGGTGAGGAGTTTTTAGCGATTTTGAGTGAGACAGATACAAAAGGGGGTGCTGTTTTTGCTGAGAAGGTGAGAGTTCATGTTGAGAAGTCCCGCTTTATGTATAAGGGACAAAGGATTAATGTTACGGTTAGTTCAGGCGTGAGTGAGAGAAAAAATCATGTCTCCCTTCAAGCTACAATCAACTCAGCAGATGAGTATCTCTACCTTGCTAAAACAAATGGGCGTAATCGTGTGGAGTATAAGAAGTCGTAGTGTTAACAGATTTCTTAAATGCAAAGCCTCTTTTTTATGATGAGATAGATTACACGCGTATGCCGAGGGTCTATGCTTCCATAAAAGAGTCTCTAAAACTTCCAAAGATTATACATCTCATAGGAACAAACGGCAAAGGGACAACGGGGCGTTTTTTAGCCTCGGCACTTCACTCTTTGGGCTATAGCGTTGGACACTATACCTCTCCGCATATTGTAGAGTTTAATGAGAGAATTTGGCTTAATGGCGAGAGTGTCGATAGTAGTATTTTAGAAGAAGCACATCAAAAACTACTAAGACTGCTCTGTGTAGATGATGCAGAGTCTCTTAGCTATTTTGAATATACAACACTTTTAGCACTTATGGTTTATGAGTCAGTAGAGTTTATTGTATTAGAAGCTGGGCTTGGTGGTGAGTATGATGCAACAGCTGTTTTTGAAAATATACTGACACTCGTAACTCCGATAGACAGAGATCATGAAGCTTTTTTGGGAGAGGATATACAAAGCATTGCCACTACAAAACTCAATGCAGTTTACTCTCACGCACTTATGGCATCGCAGAAACATCCTGAAGTGCTGCAAGTTGCAAAGAGTATAGAAGAAGCAAAAGGTGTGAAGATTGAGCTGCATGAAGCGCTTATAAATGATGCAGATAGAGAGAAGATAGAGCTAGTAGCAACGCGTAATAATCTTGCAGAGTATCTTACAGAGAATCTCTCACTCGCTGTAGCAGCACTCAAGTTTTTAGATATCTCTTATGATGTAGATGCTTTTGAGAACAGCAGACTCTTTGGAAGGTTAACGGAGTTACAAGAAAATATCATTTTAGACGTGGGACATAATCCTCTTGCAGCACGCTCCATACTACAGAGCCTTCAAGGGAAAACTTATACGCTCATCTATAATAGTTACAAAGATAAAAACTATAAAGAGATTTTAGAGATTTTAGCACCAATTATAGAAGCTATAGAGATTATAGATGTTGATGATGCGCGCATAGAGTCAAAAGAGCAGATGCAGAGTGTACTAGAGGATTTAGGATACAACTATAAAAGCTTTTCTACTCTTGATGATGCAAAAGAGTATCTTGTATTTGGCTCTTTTAGTGTCATAGAAGCATTTTTAAAGGGTTATCATGAATAATCACTTTACCGTTACTATTCATGATGATAATGGTGTACGACAGTTTAATGTGCATCGTATGGTCAAAAAGGCACTGCTTTATGCACTTCTCTTTATCATCACACTTGTTTTTATAGCAGTAGGTACGATTCTGTACCTTAACAATAGTGTGCATGAGGTCGAGAAAAAAAAGCGTAGTGTTGAGCTTGCTTATGAGCAGATGCGACAAAACTATGAAGAGCTGCAACAGAGTATGCAGCTTACACAGGAGTCTCTTTTGCAAAAGAAAGAGGAGCTTGAGGAACTCTCTGATTCCCTCTCTGAGATAGAGACACTTATAGGACTCAAACCCATCGAGCATAGCTCTTTGGCAAAGCGTGTAAGCGCAACTAAACTCAC
>JALWSY010000179.1 GCA_027083035.1 Sulfurimonas sp.
AGAGAAGCAAAAAAGCTCATTCGTCACTTTTGCAAAGAGAGGCTTGATGCATACAAGGTACCTACTAAGGTTACGCTTGTGGATAAAACGAACTTTGGAGAGAGATTTAAGAAGATTAGGAAAAAAGAGATATGAAGATAGGTGATTTTGATTTACAAAGCGATGGCGTATTTGTTATAGCAGAACTGAGTGCTAACCACAACGGAAGCTTACAAACTGCGCTAGAGACTATCAAAGCCGCTTATGAGATAGGTGCAAATGCGGTGAAACTGCAAACGTATAGAGCAGATACAATGACGCTTAATTGTTCAAAAGATGATTTTATCATCAAAGGCGGTACCCTCTGGGATGGGAAAAGCCTGTATGAATTGTATCAAGAGGCCTATACACCTTGGGAGTGGCACAGCGAACTCTTTGAGTATGCGCGCACCCTTGGCATCGACATCTTCTCCACACCATTTGATAAAAGTGCTGTAGATTTTTTAGAGCAGTTTGAACCAAATGCTTATAAAATCGCCTCTTTTGAAATCACAGACTATGAGCTAATCAGATATACCGCTTCAAAGGGGCGTCCTATGATTATATCAACAGGAGTTGCTACTTTAGAAGAGATTGAGGATGTCATCAAGATATGTCATGAAGAGCATAACCATGATATAGTGCTTCTGAAATGTACCTCTGCTTATCCTGCTCCCCTTGAAGAGGCCAATCTTGTCATGATTCAAGATTTAGCAAAGCGTTTTCATGTTACTGCAGGTTTTTCAGACCACACTCTTGGCATAACAGCACCTATTGCCGCTGTAGCGCTTGGAGCAAAAGTGATTGAGAAACACTTTATCTTGGATAAATCTATCGGCGGAGCTGATGCTGATTTCTCCCTTGAGAAAAAAGAGTTTGCACAGATGATAAAAGGAGTAAGAGATACAGAAAAACTCCTTGGCAGAGTTGACTACTCTTTGGATGCAAAAAAACAACACGCGCGTCGTTTTGCCCGTACGCTTTATGTAGCTAAAGATATAAAAAAAGGAGACATCCTTACAGAGAAGAACATCCGTTCAGTTCGTCCGGGATATGGTATGCATCCAAAGCATCTCAAAGAGATTTTAGGAAAAATCGCAAAGAGAGATTTAGAGTTTGGTACACCGCTTCACTCTGAGGATATTCTATGAAAACCACTTATTACTTTGATGCAAATATTGCACAGCATGAAGCGATGCTACACTCAAAAGATATCTATTTTTATGATGGAGCAAGACTTCAAAACGCTCCTATAAACTGCATCAATGTTCCCATCGATAACTTTAGCAGCTATTTTCTCACCACCCACTATCCCTACCCAACAGAGATAAGCTTTGATGGACTTACCCTCTCTACAGAGGTACAAAACCAGATACTCTCAAGCATCTCAAATACCATAAATGATATCCAACAGACACGGCTCAAATACATAGAGGAGTTGTTGGCGTTAGAAATCACTCGCGAGAGTGCGGTAGTTTTACTTGAAAATCTTTGTCAATACATTTTAGCACATCAGCTGCTTGAGCATAACACTCCTGATACTATTGTTCAAAAGATGATGCAACTTGCTCTTTTTATATATAATGAAGCGATTATACTTGAACAAAATCTCAAAAATCTCTGTAAAGAACTCAATAACGCACTACACTCTAAAAAGGAGCAAATGCTCTTTATCCATTTAGAATTTGCCCTCTTTTTACTAGAGAGCAGAGAGTTACAAAAGGCAAAAGAGAGCTATGTTTATAAACTTGCTTTTTATGATGATATAGTTGATTATGTAACATACTTTCAAGCCGTGCAGATTGTTTTTCCCAAAGATGCAGGCAACACCTTTGCAGCTGCACTTGCTTCCATCTTACTCGATGAGACCTTTTGGCAGGTAAGCTGCTCTTTACAGAAACGATATCTCTTTAAGATATATAATGTAACTCACAACTTTTATGCCAAATATTTTCAGTATCGTAAGATGTTTACTCTTTTATACCCCATTTTTGAACAAGCGTTACACAAAGAGGATGCTGAACTTCTCTTCTTTTTACATACACCACTACAGTTTTCATGGAATAGTGCATCACAAACACAAGAGGATGTGATGGGATTTCAACTTCAAGTAGAAAAAGTGCTTGAGAATTTCATCTCTGAAAAGATGATTCCTAACTATCAACTACAACCTATTATCAAACACTCCAAAGAGAAAAAGAAAAAAACTTTAGCAGTTGTGTATGACCGTCTCATTAGTGGTCACTCTGTTACAGAGGTGCTATATACTTTTTTAAAAAACCTAAGCTCTCAAAAGGAGCCTCCTTATGATATTATTTTATACAATCTTGACTTTATGGAGTTAGGCGGGGGAGATAGTAGTGCCGAGGAGAGATTTCAAAAGCTGAATATAACTTATGTTAATCTGCACAAAGAGATAGTAGCAACCAAATCTTATGAGTACGATATAGTACAAAAAGCACTTAAAACTCGCCAGCGCATCATAGATGATGGGGTTGATATTCTTATCGGTTTTAACACTCGCGTGGAGTTTAATTTTCTCTTTACCACAAGAACAGCTTCGCAACAAGTCTATTGGAGTCATGGTGATTTTAACTATAGACTTAAAAATATAGACACCTACATCTCCCACCTTACACCCAACTCTGCAGATATACAGGAGTATAAATTTTTTCATATCTATCAAAATTATACCCAAACACCAAATAAAGAGAAGTTGCAAGAAGTGCGTCATTTTCAATCCTCTTTTCCAAAAGAGACAAAATTTTTAGGGACTATTTCCAGACTTATTAAACTTGATAATATAGAATTTTTAACTCTTGTAAAGAAACTGCTTCAAAAACATCCAAATAGTGTTTATCTAGCGTGTGGACCGGGTGTACAGAGTAATATTATGGATAAAATTACACAACTTGGCATAGATTCAAAACGATTTATTTTTACGGGCAATATTGATACTATTGCTTATGCTCATATTATAGATATTTTTTTAGATACTTTTCCTATGTTTCAAGGCAATTCACGAAGTGAGTATATGCACAACACTCCTTGTGGCGTTGCTTTTCGCGCTTACATTAATCAAGAGATTAGATACAGACGGCACCTCTCTATCTTTGATGAAATTTTACAAGTAAAAAATTTGCAAGATATTCTAAAGAGATACCAACTCACAAAGCAAAAATTTTATGAATCGCTGATTTTCCCACTTGTTACCTCTACGCAAGAGTATGAAGAGAAAGTGGATCTCTTACTCAATGATGCAAACAAGCAAAGAGAGATTGCCTTGTGTAACAGCGTTGTTTTGCAAGAAGTTGAAGCAACACTACGCCAAGAGCAGGGTATGCAAGAGTTTTTTCAAGCCTTAGAGAGTCGATAAAATGCAAATAGTTGATGATAAGCGCTACAGCGAAACATTGCAAAAAGTTTTTGAAACCCTCAAAGCAATTTCGAGTTTCACAAAAGAAGAGAAAACGGAGTCTAAAGAGAACTCCATAGTGCTTATCAGTCTTATTCCTACTTTTGCATTTACACAGCTCTTAACCTATATCACCCTAGGAGAGTATCTACGAACGCGTTATCATCTTAATATCAAATACCTTATAGATGATGCACATCTTCTTCATTGTGATATGGTAAATATGCAAGACCCTATCGACAGAGAACTCCTCTGTTTTCGATGTTCTCACGCATCAGAGTTGTTAATACATCTTGCACCGCACCAGATTATCACACTCTCTTCTCTCACGGATATACAAACAACCCCACCAAAAGAGGAGTTACTACATCAATACATTCGTCTCTCAAAAGAGAGATATTGTGGCAAACTCAACTACCCAAAATATGAACTCTATGCGAAAGAGAATCTCCATACTATGTATAAAGCAGCAAAAAGGCTATGCGATAGCTACACTATTGATGCTTTTATAACATTAAGGCATAACTCTGTATATTCTCTCGCTACAATGAATGCCTATTTCCATGAAAGGGAGATTTACTCTCTTAACATCGATCAAGGTGCTTTTAAAGAGAATGCCCTCTCAATATTTGGCAAGTCAGGCGATGTGCAACTGCAAAAAAATATCTATAATTCACTCCAATTCACCTCCTTAGAAGAGCAAAAGATAGAGCGTTACCTTCGCCATAGAACCAAAACAACAACATTGCATGATAATGAAAACTATCTTATAGCCCAACTCAAAGAGGAGCGAAAAAATAGAAAAAAAATAGTAGCATTTTTTCCAAATGTCTTAGAAGACGCCTCCCTTGAAGAGTATCACTCTCTCTTTAACTCCCCTTTGGAGTGGCTTATCGAGAGTATTGAATTTGCGCTCCGACAGGATTATACTGTTCTTATCAAACCACACCCTCATGAGAAGAAGTGGCGTGTGCAAAAAGGGGTGTGTGAACAACTCCAAGAGCATTTTGCTCACGATAATATCATCTACCTGCCACATGATTTTAGTTCTGCTTATAATCTTATTGATTTTATAGATCTTGCACTTCTCTACACCGGTACACTTTTTCTTGAGCTTGCCGCGCTTGGGCTGCCTACACTTGCTGCGGGAGATACCTATATTATGCAGCATACATTTTGCAAAGAACTCACAAAGGAGCGCTACTTCTCTTTAATGCTTGATAGTGCAGAACTACAAAAAATCATCCATCAAGATTATAAAAATATATTAAAAATCGCCTATATAGAGTTTTTTTGCAGAGATATTCCTCTCTCTCTTACTGCAGAGGAGTACCCTTATAGAGATAAATCAGATCTTCTAAAACTATTGCATTCAGATATAAAAGAGCCTGCATTCGAGGCAATTTATGAGTTAATCACTACACAAACCATTCAAATTGACCGATATAAAAATCAGATGGAGATAGAAACTTATGAGACTCATTTATAAAAAAGCATATACGCCAACTCTTTTTTTCGTGTTTATATATGGTTATGTTGTGTTTCTCTTTACAAAAAAGACACCCTATCACTCCTATCGTGCGATGCGTGAACTCTTTGTTCGCACAGGGGGCAGGCTGAATGATTTTATGGGGTTTCTCTCTCGATTCAGAAGAGCAAAAAACTCCCCTGATACGATACAAAGTTCTCTATTTAAACAAAGCTCCATAGCGCCCATTGTGAATGATTTGCGTGATGAGGGGTATCATATCTTCTCACAAAAACTTCCAAAACAGTATGTAGAAGCCCTGATACAGAGTGCTTCAAATACACCAGCATCTTATGTAGTTGTACAAAATAACCAAGGGCTTAAGATAGAGCATTCACAAGAGAGAGAGATTTTTAATCCCGAGCATCCAAAATCGCCACGCTACTTCTTTACTATGCAACAACTCCTTGAGTTTCCCCATCTCCAAGAACTTCTTTTTGAGCCACTCTTTTTGCAAGTAGCCCAAGAGTATCTGCGGTGTGAACCTGTGTTAGATCTCTACGCTATGTGGTGGAGCGCTCCTTTTGACAAAAAAGCGACGGCTGAAACAGCACAAAAGTATCACTTCGATATGGACAGACTGCGATTTATGAAGATATTTATCTACCTCAATGATGTCACGCCGGAGAATGGTCCCCATGCCTATGTATCAGAGTCACATAAAAAGCTTCCTAAGCAGTTTTATGACGATAGAAGATTTGAGGATGAGGAGATAGCTCAGGCGTTTGAGCCTAGCAAGATAAAGGAGTTATGCGCACCGGAGGGGACAATTATCTTTGCAGATACTCGTGCTTTGCATAAGGGAGTAACTCTACAGAAGGGTAAACGGCTTATATTTCAAATTGAGTTTGCAAATAACCTCTTTGGTGCGCAGTATCCAAAAATCGACACCTCTGGTGTGCAACAGAGATTTTCAAACCAGATAAAACAGCACCCTTACGCCTATCAGTTGTTTGCACAATGAAAAAACTTGCAAATTCACTCAAGTACAACAGCTCACTCAACTCTCATGCTGAATTTTTAGCTTGGATTTTTGATACACGAGCAGAGCATAATCTTCAAGAGATGGCACTCTATCTTTTTATGCGCACACTCTCTACAAAGCAACAGTTTTACCGTTATGAAGTACAAAGCATAGCCATTGCACACAATAAAAAGAGATTGGTACTCTCTTATAAACTTACAGATAAGTGCTACACTTTGCAACTCAAAATCACCCCTAAAGGTCTCTATGTTACTACAAAACATATGTCCAAAAAAATCTCTTGGAGTAAACTTTTTGATACCCTGTTACTCCCATTTTACGAATATATTTCAGGTTATCAGGGGAAAAAAATTGTACGGGTTTTTATCAATGAATCAAAACTGATTACTCACTCAATCTACCAAGAGTCCCACAAAGCATATCTTGGAAAAAAGAGATTCTCAAAAGAGCTGCAACGCCCCGCAACCATCACAGAAGCTATGCAGATTCTTCAAAAAAGCGGAGAGCTTCTCTCCTATAAAAAAATTGCAAAACTTCAAAAAAATAAGTCCACTTTAATCTATGGCAGCGTCTTTAACAAGCACTCCTTTGATATCTTCGGCTATAAATTAGTAACTGTTAAAAAACATAAACCGGAGATTATGAGCATAGGCTCATCACGCACACACTTCTTTCGCTCCTCTTTTTTTACTCGCCCCTTTTATAATGCAAGCTATGCAATGACCTATCTTCAAGAGGGAATCCGTTTTATAGAAGCACTTCCAAAGAGTGCAACCCCAAAGCTTCTGCTTCTTTGTGTTGAGTTTTGGTGGTTTCATCCAAACCATTACAAAGAGGTGCCGTTTTTACCGCTCCACACTACGCATCATCACTTTGATGTTGATTATATCAATAAACTCTATGAGTATTACTATGATGGTATCTTAAGTGCTGAGGATATTGAGTATATTTTAGAGTCACAACAGCACTCTAGTCAAGTAGAAAACTTCAAAGCTGTCGGTCTGAGAGCAAGTAAGAGTGCAGAGGGGTATCTACAAGATGGTTACTACTGGTACGCCACCTCCCTACAAACTCCCAATGTTGTACGCAGTAACAAACCCTGCATAGAGATGATGCAGAAGAATTTTTTTCACTTTGAGCAAAGCAGAAGAGTCTCCGCAGAGAAGGTAGAGCTTTTTGAACACTTTTTAAATAGCTGTTCAAAAAAAGGTATCACACCTATACTCATTTTACCACCCTTTATGAAAAAAACAACCCACACTCTGCTGCATTCAAAGAAGTATCGTTATATACACGATGTTATTGCCTACTTAAAGAGTAAAACAGAGTATGAGTTTTATAATTTTCTCTCCCCTAAAAGCATTCAATCTCCAAAAAGTGAATTTTATGACTGCTATCATGGCGGTGATGTCACCTATGCAAGGATGTTGCGTGCCATTTTGCAAAATAGAGATTCACTTTTACACGATTTTTGCTCTATTGATGCCTTAGATGCTATAATACAAGAGAATAAGCAAAGAATTACACTCAAGGAAAATACGCGTGGATAACACCCCCTACATCTGGTTCGACATAGAGATTCCAAAATCTGTTCTCTTCTTTAAACCCATCATTGATGCACTCGAAGCTAAAGGGGAGAGGGTTCTCATTACTGCTAGAAGCGGGGAGGGGTATAGTGAACTTCAAGAGCTACTCGAACTCTACTACCCAAAACAGAAAATCTACTACATAGGCAATTTTGGCGGTGCCTCAAAAAAAGGCAAACTCTTAGCGTCCAATGAGAGACAACTCGCCCTCATTATGTTTTTGGAAAACTTTCACATAACAAAGCTTGTCACTCTCTGCTCTGTTGATGCCACGCGCGTTGCCTTTGGTCTGGGTATAAAAGTCATAAATTTTTATGACATACCCCTCTCAGACCATAATGAGAACTTCAAAAAAGCACTTCCTCAAGCCAAACTCACCATTCCTCTCTCTGAGAAGGTCTTTAAGCCTTTTGTTGTGCCTGACAATATCTTTAAGCGCTTCTCCCTTGAGGATGACCAGATTATCAGCTACAACTTTATCGATCCGCTCATTTGGTTGGAAGATTTAGAGATTGATGCAAAGTATGCCCACGAGGTTATCCAGAGTCATTTTCAAGATACCTCAAAACCACTTATCATTATAAGAGAAGAGGAGTATAAAGCAAGCTATGTCGATAAAAAGTACCCTATTCTCTATGAAGCACTTCCTGAGATTTATAAAGCCTCTCAGGCAAATATACTTATCGTTCCAAGATATGAATCAGAATACCTCAAAGAGGAGTTTCCCTTTGCAAAAGTGTTAGAGTATAAATGTGAAATTCAGCATCTTCTTGCCTGCTGCGACCTCTTTATCGGTGGTGGCGGTACTATCAATACGGAGTCCTGCTTTTTAGGTACGCCAACTATCTCCACGCGTAGTTTTATCAGCCACTATGACAAATACCAAATAGATCATGGCTTAATGGTGTGGGTAGAGACAAAAGAGGAGTTGCTAGAGCAGACTCTTGCACTCCTTGGCACTCAAATTGACACAACGCCAATAGAGACGATGCATATAAATCTTGCCTCTATTATCAAGGAAATTTTACAAATATGATGCAAAATATCGATGCACTTATCACGCAACGCTTTGAAGAGAATGTTACCTATCTGCAGTACAATCACCGCGCCATCTATGAGCGACTCTTTTTCTATGAAAAAGCGCTAGATACAAAAGAGCGACAGCAACGCTACACCCTCTCTTATGAAGAGGAGCAGTTTGATATTGTAGAGTTACAAACAAATAGGTATCGCTATAACAAACAGAGTAAGAACTATATTGATACTATTGTAAAGAGCATAAACAGAAAAAGAGATGAGAATGTTTTTGAGTCTTTTAAACTCCTCACACCAACGCCTCGACTACAAGGGTATGATTTTGCATTTAAACTCTTTGAGACCTTTAGTGGCGCACAACACCCTATGCAGAAGATATACAAGTTTATCTTTTTTGGATGTGGCTTACATATGGAAGCAGTTGCAAAGAAGGTAGGTGCTGATTTTTATCTTATAGTTGAAGATGATATAGAGCTATTTCGCCTCTCACTTTTTACAACACCCTACTATGAACTCGCCAAGAGTGCCAAGCTTTTTTTTGCTATTGAGAGTCCATCGCAGGAGTTTGAAAAGATAAGCGAGAAATTTTTACGCACGGCACACTACTACAACCACTATATAAAATTTTTTGAGTCTCTTTTCCACACGGAAGAGAAACTGCAGCAGTTCCATACACATATTGTTTCACAATCACATCTGAACTATTTTTACGGCTCTTTTGTTGCACAATATACCCAACCTTTAGAGTATCTTTTTAAAAGCTATCAGTTTCTCAACCTTACCTCCAAAAATCTACAAAAGAGTTTGCAAAAACGCTCCATCATCCTTGTGGCTCCGGGTCCCTCTTTGGATGCCAACATAGACTTTTTGAGTAAAAATGCTAACAACTGCATCATCATTGCACTCTCAGCAACACTTCCAAGACTAGAACAAGCGGGTGTAAAGCCCGATATTATTACTCATTTTGATGGCTTTGAACGAAGCAGCATCCATTTTGAACGACTCAAAGACCCCGCTTTTGTACAAAATAGTATTGCTCTTCTCTCTGCAAAAACACCGCCTATTGTTGTAGATTTTTTTCCTAAAGAGCAAGTTTTTTTCTTTGAGAGTGGTACAAACTATAAGCAGGGATTTGGTGAGATGCAAGCTTTTTGTGCGGGTTCTGCTACCTATATGATTAGTGTTGCTCTAGGATTTGAAAATATCTATCTGCTGGGTCTGGATTTGGCACTCAACCAGACAACGCTACAGACACACAACAGCAACTACAGCTATACCTTAGAAGCCACACAAGATGCAGATACTCTCAACTTTCGTGATTCTATCATTGAGATAGAGGGGAATTTGCAACAAAAAGTAAAATCTACACCAAACTTTGCCCTCTCTGTAAAAGCGATAAATGAGATTACAATGGGACTCAAGCAGCCCTACCAAAAAGTTTTCAACCTCAACAATGGTGCCAAGTTTTTCAATACAATAACACTTCAGCCAGAAAAATTACCCCCTTGTCAAGATCAAAAAGAGTCTCAAGAGATGCTCCTATCACTCTTTAAAGAGAGCAGTAGTGAAAGACTCTCTCAAGAGGAGAGGCTATTTATAGAGGAGATTTACAAGGCGATTAGACAAAGAGAAGAGCTGACTCAGGAGTTTGCAAAGAGAGCGTTTAGTGATGCCAAAGCATTTTTAGCTGCGCTAATCAATTTTGAGAATGAAATTTGCTCATGTGATGCAAAAAGCTGTGCAGTTGTGGCACTCTTAATGGATAACTATATGCAATTTGTCACCCCCTATATCTTTGATGCCTTTAACAACGACATCCAACCAAACTTCATCCAAGTTCAAGCAGACCTTACAAAGAACCTCTCCACTACTCTTGAAGAGTTCTCAAAGCCCTTTAAGAACTTTCTATGAATAATATTAATGAGATAGTTCTTAAAAACTTCAATGCAAATATTACCTACCTAGAGCATTCACATCCAAAGCTCTTTGAGAAGCTCTCTGCACTCGATAGTGCTGTTGCAAATGGACACTATAAGGAACGCTATGAGCTTGTTTATGAAGGGGAGGGATTTGATGTTTTAGAAAAAGCAAGCGGTAACTATCTTTACAACAAAAAGATAAAAACTCATGCAAAACTCTCTGCAAAAGCACTCAACAGAGAACTTGACAATAATACTTTTGAGTGTTTCTTTCCACAACACTTTACACAAGAGATGCTAGATACCCTTGAAGAGATACAAAACAGAAATC
>JALWSY010000180.1 GCA_027083035.1 Sulfurimonas sp.
ATAACAAGCTCTGCATCAGAGGCTATCTCCTCATCTTGTGTGCTATCTACTATGCGAACTTCACGGTAGAGTTCTTGGAGATACTTGAGGTTATCATGGTAGAGAAAAGAGAAGTTTTCATCCTTTACAACTACACAGAGTGCATCTCTTTGCTTTATCTTTTCAAATGGGTACTCACTCACTTTTTTTACACTAACATCCATAACAGACTCTAACACATCAAGCTCTATATGCTCTAGAACACTCTTAGCAACCTCTGCTATCTGCTCACCCTCTAACTCTTTTAAATCTAAACCTAAGTGTGTAGAGTCTAAGGTTTTAAGTCCCTTTTGAATCCACCCACACACTTTTATATTTGGCATCTCTTTTTCTATATGCTTTTTTACTAACTCGTAGTGCATTTGTGAGGAGATTTTATTTAAAACTACGGCTTGGATTGTGCTGTTTTGGCGAAATTCACACATACCTTTGAGTACGGCAGATATAGTTATATAACTCCCACCTGCATCAAGAATGAGCAGAGAGGGAATCTTTAAAATAGTAGCAATATCATACGCACTACTCCCCTTATCCATCCCATCATAGTAGCCCATAACGCCCTCAAGTATTGCCACCTCTTTATCAAAGTAGTTTGCATACACCCACTCTACTTGCTTCTCTTGCATCATATATGCATCAAGGTTGATGGAGGCTACACCTGCTATCTTCTCATGAAACTGTGGGTCTATAAAATCAGGACCACACTTAAAGGGTCTTACTCTACTCTTGTAGTGATGCAAAAGTGCCATAGTGAGGAGTGTTTTTCCTTGGTTAGAAGCTATGGCTGAGATAACTAATGCTTTTTTCAATTTTTTTGCCTATAATTTGGAATTAATTTTAAAATATGGATAATTTATGAAACGATATAGACATTATAACAAAGGTACAGCTATTATTCTCTCATGTTTTGGCTCGGTCATAGAACAAGAGAAGTATCTCGCATTTGAGAAGTTTATTCAAGAGAGTTTTGCAGATACCCCAGTTTTTACTGCCTTTAGTTCAAAAATGGTTATCAAAGAGTTAGCAAAAAAGGGAGAAGTGTATAAAAACCTTCCTCAGGTAATGGCTGATGTTGATATGGCAGGGTATAAACGCTACATAGTAGTAAGTGTCAATATATTTCCAACAG
Organism: Sulfurimonas sp.; assembly: GCA_027083035.1. Lineage (GTDB taxonomy): Bacteria > Campylobacterota > Campylobacteria > Campylobacterales > Sulfurimonadaceae > Sulfurimonas. The sequence continues at coordinate 1,169 of JALWSY010000180.1, forward strand.
ATGAGCATGAGGTACTTATACGCATGGTAAAAGGTTTTAAAAACTTCTCACTTGCAAACATTCGCTACACAAACCCTCTTTTACATAAAACAAAAGAGACTTCAAACTACCTCAACTTTCTTGATGCAAAGATTCGTGAAGAGAAAGATGACATCATAAACCTCTACATCATCCATGGTGTTCCTGTTTTAAATCTCGGCGGTTTAGAAGCAGTAAACTATACAGCCAATTTTTTAAAGATGATAAATGAGAGGAACTTAACCTGCTCCCTAGAGGGAGAGTTTCCATTTTTTGCCATAAAAGATGCCATAAAAAGAGACATATTACAACTTACTAGTGGCGACAAAAGTGCAAAAGTACAGATAGTCCCAATGCTTTTAGTAAGTGGAAACCACTACGACAAAGATATGAGAGAGATTTGTGATGAAGTGAGTAAGTATTGTGATGCAAGTATAGTCACATCATTTACAGAAGATAAAAAATTTAACTTGATAGAACAGAATGAAGTGAGAGAAATCTTTAGAGAAAACATTGAAGTTGAGATAAAGAAGTTAGGGCTTTAAAAGCCCTAGCTTTTAATGAGCCACGCAAAGCTTTTTATCAAACAAAATCATACACTCATTCGTTTTGTTAAACGCTTTTACTGCGCTAAGAACTGCTAAATCTACGAGAGGCTCAATTATGATAACACTCATATATGCACTACCGAAACTTGCAATACTTGCTAGATTTTCCGCTGCAAAACCCTGTCCATAAATAGCCCAAAAAGCAACCCATGAAACAATAGCACCTTCCCAAACAATAGACATTTTGAGCATTTGAGCATAACTAATATCCTTGTAAGCTGTTCCTGCTGGAATGATTTTTTTCACAGCTGCATTAAGTATGAACATACTTGCAAGAAGCGTTGTTACATTGATACCATACTGAGGTAAATCAAACTGAGCAAAGAAAAGTCCTTGAATGAGCAGACCCAATGCCAAGCCAACAGCTGCCGGCGCGATACCAAAAACGAGAAAGATAGTTGTTCCTAAAATGAGATGCACTTCACTTACACCTATAGGATAGTGTGGCAACACCTCAAAACATGAAAAGACGATAGCTGTCGCGATAAGACTTTTCAGCATGAAAGAGAGCAGACCATTCTCTTTAATGTTATCCCATGCCAACTTTGCACTCACGCCTAAAACTCCAGCACCTGTTCCATAACTAAGGAGCATCTTCGCCCCATCTACTACACCTGCTTCTATATGCATATGTTTTCCTTTGTTAAGTAGGCAATAACCCGTTACACTACTTAGTTTTTTTACTTTAAAAGATCTGGCTCACTACACCTTCAAAAGGGTAGCTCACAGTTCCGGGAGAGCTTAGGATTTACACCTAATTCTATTAAAGTTCTGAAGTAATTATAACACTTTAGTGCTATAATTTTGCAAAATTAGCAAAAAGGATAGGATTTGGGCTATAGCCAATGGATGCGCCAACATGGAGAAAAGCATAAAGTCATCGTAGATAAGCTCCTAGCAAAAGAGTACACACAAGAGCAGATAATCAGCTACTTCGATTTTGAGAACATGAAAAAAGAGGAGTTTGATTTTTGTCCACTCTATGCAAAAGACAAAAAATGTCACAACATAGAGTCACTCAACTGCTACCTCTGTGCCTGTCCCAACTTTCGCTTTAGTGATGCAGGAATACAAAAAGTGGGGAGTGCCATGCAGTTTAGTCTTTGCAACATTGAGTCAAAAGATGGCAGGCAGGGTCTTTATGGCGATAAAATTCATCAAGATTGTTCTAACTGTTCAGTACCCCACCATCGTAGCTATGTGGAGAAGCATTTTGACCTCGATTGGAGTAAGATTATGAAAGAGTGTACTTTTTAGTATGGGTGTTAAACGAAGCATTACCCTTAAAGAGGTTCAAAAACTCTTTCCTGACTTTACTTTTACGTACCTCTGCGCTACTGCCGATGGAGTGGTGGACACCACTTATATCTTAGATAACTATGTACTAAAGTTTTATGAGAGAGATATTCAAGAGCGCATAGAGTATGATGCAAAAAATCTACAAAAGTTGCAGAGTATAGGACTTTATGTGCCAAGATTAGTGGCACAGGCAAACGGGTGGTATCTCTATGAGAAGCTCCAAGGGGCTACACCAAAATCTACACGCTACTTTCACATTACTGCTCTTGCTCGTTTTGTAGCAAAACTCCACGCAAACAGCTACAGACAAAGAACACCCTTCCTCTTTTTGGAGAAGTACAATCTCAAAAGTATTTTGCAAAAAACAAAACCGCATCACTACTTCTACTACAAAAAACTCCAATCGTTGCAGCACTTTATGATGCAACAAGATGGGTTTATTCATGGAGATATCTTTAGAGACAATACCCTTTTTCATAAACAAAAACTTGGGGTCATTGACTTCATAGACTCTGGGATGGGAAGTTTTGCCTTTGATATGGGTGTAACTCTTATCTCCTTTAATCCTAAGCAAAAATCCTCCCTTGAGAGACTCTTTTTAGCAACCTACAACCAACACGCCCCTAAAAAGATAAGCCACACAGAGCTGAAAAAAGCCATCTCTGATGCAGCAAAGGTTTATGCACTTCTGCGTATTCACACTTACAAAAATCCACAAAAGGCAAAGCTCTTAGCCAATCTCTGGTAAAATACACCTCATGAATATATCTATAAACAAAGAGAACTACGAAAACCTTACAATCTTTGAAGAGATTTTAAAAAAAGATGCCTCAGAGATGATAAATGAAGCCCTTGAACTCTACTTTGAAGAGCAACAAAAAAAACTCCTAGAGAAAAACTTAGCAGATGAAAATGCCATGACAAACTTAAGTTATGATGAGTTTTGGGATGATGTAGAGTTATGAAACATGGTGCAAATATCTACAAGTACGCCAAAAAAATCGGCTGCAGACCCCAAGAGATACTCGACTTCTCTTCAAATATAAATGCCTACAAAAAAGAGCTAAAACTAGAGATAGAGAGTGAAACAATCCAAAAGTATGCGGACAACTCCTACCCTGCACTTAAAGAGGTCATCTCCGAGCGTTATGGCATCAAGACAAATCAAATAGCACTCTTTAACGGTGCCACAGCTGCCATCTATGCACTCTTTGGCTCGCTCAAGAGTAAAAGTCTCTATCTCTATGCTCCTCTTTATGGAGAGTATGAAAAGGCAGCAGTTGCAACAAAAAAGCATATCTACAAGATAAATCGACTCTCAGATAACCCCTACATCCCTGAAGATGACTCTATCGTTGTTTTTGTAAACCCCTCCACGCCTGAGGGATATTATGAAGAAGAGTTAGCAGAGATGATGCAGAAGTGGATGGAGCGGGACTGCATCATAGTTATTGATGAGAGTTTTTTAGAGTTTGAAGCTCTCTCCTCGATGCGAGGGCAGATAAATACCTACAAACGACTCTACATCATCCAATCTTTTTCAAAATTTTACGCCTGCGCAGGTGTTCGCATTGGAGCTATATTTGCTCATAAAAAGGCGATAAAAAAACTGCATATTCCTCTTTGGAACATCTCCTCGCTTGATAGTGCTTTTTTGCAGGAGCGTATCGCGGATGCATCATTTGTAGAGGAGAGTCTGCTCTTTCACAAGAGACAAAAAGCAGAACTTATCGAAATCTTAGAGAACTCTCAACTCTTTGATGAGATCGTCGAGAGTGAAAGTAACTTCATCTTAACACACTCCCTAAGGGCTGAGGAGATATTTAAACATCTCTTAGAACATAAAATCTTAGTGCGTAGCTGTGAGAGTTTTGATTACCTTTCAAATGAGTGGCTCCGTTTTGGTGTCAAAGATGTAACTATGCACAAGAGACTCAAAGAGGCACTCCTTGCACTCGCTTAGTATCTTCGGCACAAGTAGTGATGCAGGTAAATCTACCCTCTCCTTTACCATCACCTACCTCCTCCACAAACAGGGCATAAAAGTAGCCCCTTTTAAGGCACAAAATGTCTCAAACAACTCTCAAGTAACAGATAAAGAGAGTGGGGAGATAGCCATTCCTCAAGCCTTTGCAGCTGAGGCTATTGGACTTAAGACCACACCCTCAATGAACCCTATTTTACTCAAATCAGGCGGCGCTTCTAAAGCCCACATGATAATAAATGGAAAGAGTATAGGCGACACAGATGTTTGGGAATACTACAAAAATATGGACAAACTTCAACCTATTGTCATAGAAGCCTTTGAGTCTCTACGAAGTGAGCATGAGTGCATCGTAGCAGAGGGAGCGGGTAGTCCTGTTGAGCTAAACCTAATGGATAAAGACCTCTCAAACATCTTTGTAGCCGAGCAGTTTCAAACAAAGATAGTATTAGTCGCAGACATCCAAAGAGGGGGTGTTTTTGCTTCCATCTATGGTGTTTATAATCTTTTGCCTAAAAAGCTTCGTAAAAATGTCATAGGTGTCATAGTAAACAAGTTTCAAGGGGATATGACGCTTTTTGACGAGGGTGTCAAAATCATAGAGGAGCAGTTTAAGCTCAAAGTCCTCGGTGTAGTCCCTTTTCGCCCTTTTAATCTTGGCTTTGAAGACTCTGCATCACTTATGGGCTATGTGCAAGATACAAAAGAGGCTATTATAAAAGTAGGCGTTATCAAACTCCCACATATCTCAAACTTTACAGACTTTGAGCCTCTTGTAGTTGATGCAGAGATAGAACTCTCTTTTATCTCAAATGTTAGTGAGATAGCCTCGTGTGACCTCATCATCCTTCCGGGAAGTAAACGCGTCGTAGATGATTTGGCTTGGCTAAAAGAGAGAGGTTTTGAAGAAAAACTAAAATCCAAAGAGCAAAAAGTTGTCGCTATCTGCGGTGGTTATGAGATGCTATTTGAGAAAATCTTAGACCCTTTTGGTGTTGAGAGTGAACAAAAAGAGGTAGCAGGATTTTCTCGTTTTAAGGGTGAAGTGGTTTTTCAAAAAGAGAAGATAGTGCAAAAAGGCTCTTACAATCTTTTTGGTGTTATGGGGGATGGCTACGAGATACACAACGCTACTGCGAAAAAAAGAGCCAAAAAGAAAAAAAATATCTACGGCACTTTTATTCACGGCATCTTTGAATCCGATGCATTTCGTGAGCTTCTTTTTAGCGAGATTAACAGCGACTACAGAGGGTATAACTTTAAAGAGTACAAAGCCAAAGCCATTGCATCATTTGCCGAGCATATAAACGCGCATATAGATATGCCGTATCTTGTAAAAGCACTCAATGAGTAATCTACTTATTGCTATTTTTGCTTACCTCATAGACAGAAAATTTGGGGAGTTCTCCTTTATAAAACACCCCATCATCATTATCGGTGAGCTTACCTCATGGTTTGAGAGGCATTTTTACAAAGACTCTGTTCTTAGAGGCATTTTACTGCTTCTCTTTATGCTCTGCATCACAACTACACTCTCATTTGTACTTGTCTCCATTTTAGAACAACTCCCCTATCCGCTCTACATCCTGCTCTCATCCATCATCGCCTCCATCTTCATCGCCCATAAGATGCTTCGTGATGCAGTACGAGGGGTTGTTTTTGCTAAAGATAAGAGGGCAGCCATCTCTATGCTTGTAAGCCGTGATACAGAGAATCTAAGCGAGAGTGACATCTACAAGGCAGCCATTGAGACCTATGCCGAGAACCTCAGCGATGGCGTTATCGCTCCTCTACTCTATCTCCTCTTATTTGGACTCCCCGGCATCATTTTTTATAAAACAGTAAATACCCTAGACTCTATGGTAGGATATAGAAATAAAAAGTATGAACGATACGGTAAAGCTTCTGCAAGAGTTGATGATATACTCAACTTTATCCCCTCAAGGCTTACCGCCATCCTCATTATGCTACTCAGCAAGAAAAAAGACATCCTCTCCTTTTACGATGATGGCAAAAAACACGACTCCCCAAATGCAGGACACCCCATAACCGCTATGGCTCTTGCCCTTGATGTAAGCCTTGGAGGCGACACCTCCTACTTTGGAGAGATAAAGTCTAAACCCTATTTTGGAAAAGGAAGGAAAGAGATAAAGAGGGAGGATGTTCTTCGGGCTTTAAAACTAGTATAAAACAGTATGTTCTTATTTAAACTTTTTTCGCTAACATTTCAAAAATATAACAAAAGAAAGAGAAATTGAGCAATATACCTAAAGGTTTTGGAAAAAACTACTTCTCATTAGCAGCGATACAAGCTTATATATCTTTACAAAAGATATTCGCACTTTGTAGTTCCGTATGCACTCTTGATGGTAAACCCCTTCAGCTGAAAATAAACTCTCCACCCACTTCTTAAACACTTTTACTTTTAAGAGTTACAATCACTAAGCATCGGTACACTTATAGGGATTAACGGTCCTATTGGTTTTGTAGGACTCATCATTCCGCACATCATCACAAAAGAAAAAATCATAATGAAAATAAGTTATTTTTTAGAATATTAAGATATAATTTTTTGTGATAATTTTTTATTTAAACCAAGGATAAACAATGCTAAAAAACCTCAAAATCAATCAATTACTATGGGGTTCTGCCCTTATCGTTCTTTTAGTGAGTTCTATAACAACTTTTTTTACTTACAAAAACATCTCAAATGTTCAAGACTCTATGCACGAGAAAAGAACAGAGATTTTACCACATGCCTTTAACTTTTTGAACCTTAAACTTGATGTTATCCAAGTACAACAGTGGCTTACAGATGTATCAGCAACAAGAGCGCACGAAGGTTTTGATGATGGTTTTGACGAAGCCCAAAAGTATTTTAATGATGGAAATAAAATTCTTGATTTTGTAATCAAAGAACATATAAAATACAATGAACCACAAATGGTTGCAGATCTTAAAGAGTTCAAGTCTAATTTTGCTGCCTTTTACAAAATAGGCCAAGAGATGGCAAAAGTTTATATTAAAGATGGTGCAACAGAGGGTAATAAACTGATGCTCAAACTCGACCCCTATGCTGAAAAACTCTCCGAAAAACTAGAGGCATGGATAGTCGAGCATAGAGAAGATAATGATAATGCCGCAGATAAAATTGAGAAATATATTGGCAATGTACTAGTGGAGACAATTCTCTCTTCACTATTTCTTATGTTTATTATCCTCATAGCATTTTTTACTATCTCTTCTATCATTTCGAGTATTAGAGTTATACATGAACACCTTAAAAATATGGAAGAGCTTAATTTCTCTCATACTCTCAAACTTGAGGGTAAAAATGAGATTGCAGAGATAGCGACATCGCTTAATATTGTAACCCAAGAGGTAGGAAAAGTTTTAAATGCTATTAATCATACATCTATTGAAAATCTTTCTATCTCTGAAGAGTTAACACGCTCTGCTGAAGTTGTGGGAGAAAATATAGAAAAATCAAACTCTATAGTTGATACTACTGCACAAACTACAACAAGAATACAAAATGACATATCTGCATTTGTAACAGAAGCACAGCAGACGAAAGATGAAGTTATAAATGCAAATAATAGACTAACATCTGCACGAAATGATATTGTTCATTTAACACAAAAAGTACAGCAGACATCTGAAATAGAGATAGAACTTACACAAAAAATTCAAATACTTTCTCAAGAAGCAGAACAGGTAAAAGATGTACTTACCGTAATAAACGACATAGCAGACCAAACAAATCTTCTTGCACTTAATGCAGCCATAGAAGCAGCTCGTGCAGGTGAACATGGTCGTGGTTTTGCTGTTGTTGCTGATGAAGTAAGAAAACTTGCTGAACGCACACAAAAGTCTCTCTCAGAAATCTCCGCAACCATAAATGTTATCGTTCAATCCATAACAGATGTAAGTGCACAGATGGAGAAAAACTCACAAGATATAGAACAGTTAGCTACTGTTTCGCAGGAGATTGAAAATGATATAATAGTGTCTCAGAGGTAATGGACTTAGCTGTATCTTCTAATGAAAGCACTTCACAAAACTTTATCAAAACCTCTGAGCATATGCATAAAATTAATGCAGATGTGACTAGTATAAATAAGTATTCACAGAGTAATACACGCAGTGCTGATGAGATGGCTGCTGCTTCTTCACATCTTTTAAAGCTTACAGATAATCTCAATTCACAAATAGATAAATTTAAAGTTTAGGAAAGAAAATATTATGCAAAATTTCATAAGAATAAGCCTTATCAGCTCTTTTTTACTTAGTTCTAGCCTTCTATCTCAAGAAGTTGAAACAGAAAAAAGAACAAGAATACACTCTGTTCATAAAGTAGTAGACCAAGTAGGGAAGATAGATGTAAAAGAGATTTCTGAAGTCGATAAAGTTCGTAAAATGTTCAGTGATGGAACTGTCTCTGGACAGTTAAGAATCATGTACTCAGAGTCTCCAGAAGCTAACAAACTCTACACTACTGCGACAGGTGGTATCATCAAGTATGAACTTGCAGAGTATCATGGTCTCAATGCCGGTGCAGCAGTTTACACCTCTTATGACATGCCTTTTGCATCAGGTTTGGGTGCACAAAGATACACTGACCTCTCTTCAAGTAAAGAGGATCATACAGATATGAGTGAAGCCTATATAAACTATAAGTATGAAGATTTTAACATCAGAGTGGGAAGACAAGTTATAGATACCCCTTTAGCTGATTCAGATGACATACGAATGATTCAAAATAGTTTTGAGGCGTACACAGCTACCTACACTTTTGCTGGTGTTGCATTTATGGCTGGACATTTACAAAAATGGCATGGTGTTGATGCAGGCTTAGACAATGACTGGACTCCCACAGGAGAAGATGGTACGAACTTAGTTGGAGCTTCTTACCATGATGGTTTAGAGTTCAATCTTTGGTACTATAACATACCAAAAATGACAGATGCTTTTTATATGGACATCGGCTTAGAATACCAAATGAGTGATGATTTTTTACTCCATTTAGGTATGCAGTACTTACATGAAGCAGAGTTAGAAAGTAGTGGTGTTGCAGCTTCCATCTATGGAGCACTTGTTGAAGTAGTTGCGTATGACATAGGCTTTAACCTTGCTTGTAACAAATCAGACAAACGCATAGGTAAAGATACCTTTAGTGGTTTTGGTGGCGGTACACTCTATACAAATATGGACACCTCTATACTCAACGACATCACAGCAGACAGAGATGCCCTCTCCATCGTAGCAGGAGTATCGTATGAGATAAGAAAGGTAGGTCTGCTCTATGCTTATGGAGACTTCTCAGGAGATGCTGATAGCTCTTCTCAAAAAGAACATAGAGTTGAGCAAGATATTGGAGCAGAGTATAACTTTAACGATGAGTTTGTTGTAGCTGCCATCTATGCAGACATGAGAGATAAAGAAAACCCTGCAAATAGTTGGAATAGAGTTCAGTTGATGGTAAACTATAACTTCTAAAAAACTATTTGTAGACCAGAGTAAGAGATAAAGGCATTTTTATTGTGATGCAGTATCCTGACTTTCTCAAATGGACACACAAAT
>JALWSY010000181.1 GCA_027083035.1 Sulfurimonas sp.
GCTATGTTTGCTTTTCCAAAGGTCTATATAACGCAACAGATTTACTTTAAAAGCCGTGATATTGCCAAACTCAAAAGAGAGTATGAAACACTTAAAGAGGAAAATAAGATAATTCGTGCATCAGTAGAAGAGATAAAGTTTAAAAACCAGATACTCGATACACTTTTTTAGATTTTGGAGAGAGAATGATTCGTAAATTTGTAACATTTGCTATAGAGAAACCACTTTTAAATCACATTTTATTAGTTTTTATATTTATGCTTTCAGTTTTTGCATACATAAACATACCAAAGGAGATTTTTCCGCCTACGCAGATGGATAAGATTACCATCAAGGGTGGGTATGTTGGTACATCAGCTGATATTCTTGATAAGATGGTAGTGCAGAGCATAGAAGATAACTTGCAAAATATTACAGAACTTGAAGAGATAAAAACTAGCATAAAAAATGGCTCTTTTAGTATCACAGCAGACATCAAAACAGGTTCAGACAATATCAGCGTTTTAAACGATGTAAAAGATGTCGTATCTTCGGTTAAAAAAGATCTCCCTGCAGATATGAGTGAACCGGTTGCGAAGATAAAGACACACTCCTTTCCTCTCGTGCTTATAGCAGTCTCTGGAAATGTTGATAAAAGAGTGCTTTTAGAAAAAGCAGATGAGCTTAAGAGTAAACTCAGTATGTATAAGGAGCTTAGCGATATAACGATTCGTGGTGATGCTGATGAAGAACTAGATATCGCACTAAGTCCACAAAAGATGCAGGCTTATAATCTACAGCCCACACTTGTCATTAATGCCATTAGAAACATAAGCTCCATCTTTCCTATTGGAACTATTAAAGAGAAGGCACATCACCTCTATATCTCTACTTACAATGGAGAAAAAACAAGTAAAGAAGTTGCAAACACCATCATTAAAGTTGGTAATGTGCGTGTTCGTATCGGAGATATTGCTGATGTAGCGTTTAAGTTGAGTGATGAAATAGAACTCTCTCACTATAATGGTGTACGAAATATCTCACTTAATGTTGCCAAGAGTAAAGATGGCAATGCCATCTCTTTGGTGCGTAAAATTCGTAAAATGCTCAAAGAGGAGCGTTTGGCAAATCCAGATATAAACTTTAGTATCTTTACAGACACCTCAGTCTGGATTAAAAATCGTCTCAACACGGTCTTTTCAAACATTGTCTTTGGGCTTATGCTTGTCTTTTTGGCGATGCTGCTCTTTATAAACCGTGGTATAGCGATTGTTGTGGCTGTAGGGATTCCTGTGAGTTTTATGATAGGTTTGATTGCTACTGAGATTATGGGTGATAGTATGAATATGCTCTCTTTGCTTGGCGCACTTATAGCCCTTGGAATGCTTGTCGATGAGGCGATAGTAGTTGCTGAGAATATTTACAGGCACCTAGAGGAGGGGATGGAGCGAAAAGAGGCGGCGATAGTTGGAGCGACGGAGATGTTTCCTGCGGTACTTGCTGCGACTATGACAACTGTGTTTGCCTTTTTACCGATGCTCTTGATGAGCGGTGAGATGGGAATGTTTATAAAAATTATACCTATCATGATAACAGTTCTGCTCCTCTCATCGCTCTTTGAGGCATTTTACTTTCTGCCTCTTCATGCGTATGACTTTTTAAAGGTCTCAAAAGAGGAGAGTTTTACACGCGTTTTTTGGGCAAAGATGTATGTACTTTACTCTAAAGTTTTACATTTTCTCTTTAAAAGTCGTTACCTTTCACTCATAATTATTGTAGTGTCTATCTTAGGTGCAACTTCTTACATGATGAAAAACTCTAAGTTTCAGCTCTTTCCGGATTTTGATACAACGCAGGTTTATGTCTATGGAAAGGTAAATATAAATAATGAACTTGAAGATACTGAAAAAGTGGTTACAAATCTGGAAAATATACTACTAAAAAATTTAGACAAAAGTAATGTTTCCTCTATCACCTCTGTAATAGGCTTCAAGATGGACTCTAAAAACAGAGCAGAACTTGGGGAGAATATGTTCCATATCTTCATTGACTTAAATGAGCATGTGCCTGTAAACTTTTTCGATAAGTACATAGGACCACTCCTTTCAGTTGAGAAGAGTAGTGCAGAGAAAACGCGCAAGGATGATGCAAAGGTCATAGGAAAAAAGATAGAAAAACTACTCAAAACACATAATCTTTATAAGCTAAAAGATGCACAAAACAATCTTGTTTTTGAAGAGTTGATAGTAAAAGTTCCCGGTGCAGGTGTTGTGGCAAATGATGTGGAGATGGCACTGAGCTCTAAGAGTGGCAAAGATGTAGTTCCATCTTTGAAGTACCTTGAGCGTGAGTTAGCAAAGGTAGAGGGTGTCTTTAATGTAGCCGATGATGCAAACTTAGGTGAGCGAGAGTTAAAGCTTAGAGTAAATAGTTATGGTCAAGAGTTAGGGTTTAATGAGGAGAGTCTCTCTGCGCAACTGCGTGCATACTACCTAAAAGGGGAGTATGGAAAGCTCTTTAATCAAAAAGGTTTAATCCGTATTAAGCTTGAAAGTAATATAAATAAAAAGATTAACTCACTTAATCATATAGAGTTACAAGTACCAAATAGCAATGAGTATGTAGCACTCAAAGATATTTGTGATTTTGTTTATGTGCAGAGTTATGTAACGATAAAAAAAGAGGATGGAAAACGCATACGCAGTTTCTTTGCTTCTATCCATAAAGATATTATTACCTCTTCTGAAGTGATGGAGAAGATGCAAAGTGCGTTAGAGAAGGTAAAAGCAGATGGCATAGATGTTGAGATAAAAGGAGAGGAGAAGGAGAATAACAAAAATAAAAGAGAGATGATGCAGTCATTTGTTATGGCAATTTTCCTTATCTTTATTACACTTGTTTGGCTCTTTGACTCCATCAAAAAATCTTTGATTGTTATAAGTACTATTCCTCTTGTTTTGCTTGGTGTGTATGTGGGACACTGGGTGATGGGACTCAATATGACTATGCTGGGACTCATAGGTATAGTCGGACTTGCCGGAGTTGTTGTAAATGATGGGCTTATTATGGTTGACTTTATACAAAAAGCAAAAGATACAGAGGAGCTTATGAGTAGAGCAAAAACACGACTAAGACCGATTTTACTCACCTCTTTGACAACGGTATTGGGACTTTTAACACTCATCTTTTTTGCATCTGGACAGGCTATGATACTCCAACCAATGGCAGTTTCTTTAGGCTTTGGAATCGCGTGGGCAACAGTGCTCAACCTGCTCTATATACCGCTGCTCTATTCAGTAGTCTATAGAATAAAACCACCAATAAAGGAGAAAAATTGAATTTAGAAATAGCATACGCAGCTTTTGGAGTAAGACCTCCCGTCACAAAACCGATACCGGAATTTTTAATAGAGATGCAAGAGGAGGGGATTCGCAAACTTATCTCCGATCATTATGATGCAATCAAAGAGAGTGATATATACTATCTTTTTCCTCAAGATGCACAGGAGTTTGAAAAGGCAAAAACTCACTCTTCAGATTTTATGATACAGATTTGCGGAGGTCCTGCATATTTTAACCAAAATAGAGGCGCTCCACAGATGGTAGGACGCCATGCCCCTTTTGCTATCGATGCAAAAGCAAGAGAGCGATGGCTAGAACTTTATAAACCACTACTTTTAAAGCTTAAAGAGCAGGGTATAACAGAGACATCACTCCAGTCCTTTTGGAATTACATCAATATCTTTTCAATCTGGATGATAAATACAAAATAACTTCCTCACAGTAAGCATATTCTAAGCTACAGCGCTGTATAATTTCGACCTGCAAACGAGAAACTTTCTTTTTCGTTTATGTGGGTCTTTAGCTCAGTTGGTTAGAGCCCTCCGCTCATAACGGAGTGGTCATGTGTTCGAGTCACATAGGACCCACCACTTATAAAATTTTCACACTTTATTTTAACATTACAAAAACCTTGACAAAGCAATAGATATCTTTGTATAATCGCAATCTACACGGAAGATTTATCTTCTTTTACCACCTTCGTTTATCTAGATGTATTGGATTTTTAAATTCTTAAAAGTTAGATAGTTGTAGGTAAAAATTATTGGAGTTTGTATGAGAAAAATTATTGTATCAATCCTATTGTTGAGTGCTTCACTACTAAGTGCTATTGAGTTAGAGGTAAATATGGGAGGTGGTATCTACTATACAGATTCTGATGGTACTTTGGTCTATACGAAAGATTTTTGGAAAGACTCTTCAGGGGCTATGGATCATAATACTGTACCTTCTGTATATACTTGGATAGAGATAGAATCAGATCAGAAGTATTGGCCGAAAGCTCGTTTTGAGTTGAGTCAGTTGAGTACAAAAGGTACATCAGATATCTCTATTAAAACGGATAATGAAACAATCAATGAAATTACTAAGGCAGTAGAAGATTACTTTGGAACAAACATAAGTGATTTGACGCTTGATAGCCGATTAGTACAAACAAATATCGAAGCATATCTCTATTATGAATATTTTGAAGATACTGGGTGGCCGACATTTGGTATGGGTGCAGGAGTGAAAAATTTTGATTTTGATTATGCTGTAACTATTGTTGAAGGTTTGCAGTTTAATGATAATGGAGGAGACACTATCCCACTTCTCTTCTTTAAATCACGCTATCTCTTTGATACAACAAAAAACGGCTCCTCCCTCGCTTTTGAAGGTAGTTGTAAAGTCTATGTATTTGGGGATTCAACAGTATATGACTATATTGTAAAAACAGATTTTGTTATGAAGTACAATGAGACGACAGATGTGGGCATGGAGTTTGGATATAAGGAGACTTATATTGACATAAAAGGGAATGATATTGATACTGTTGGTGGAGATATGAGAACAGCAGGACCTTACTTTGGACTTGTTGCGCACTTTAGGTAGTGTGACATAAGCTGTCACAAAAGATAGGTATAATTTCCCTATCAATATCAGGAGCCAAAATGCGAAATATATACTTAATTATTGCAAAGCAGATTGTTGAAGAGGCTGGTCGTATTATTCGTGAGGCGAGAGAGACAAATACTTTTAGCTATGAGTTTAAAGAAGATGAAACACCTATTAGCAACATAGACCAACAAGTACAAGACTATATGACAAAACGACTTAAAGATAGTTTTGATATTCAAGTGATGGGTGAGGAGAATTGTGACGCCATTGATGAGTCTAAACCCTACTGGGCAATAGACCCGATAGATGGGACATGGGCTTTTATTACTCATGAGAATACATCAGCTATTAATCTCTCCTTAATTGAAAATGGTGAAGTGATGGTGGCGATAGTCTATAACCCTTTTACTAGTGAGTTTTTTCAAACAGAGAAGGGTATTAAATCTTACATAGGGATGTTAACTCTGCCTTTGAGAGAGAATAAAACAGTAGCTGTAGTAAATTTTAAACCTGAGCGTTCTCACCCTATTGTCAGAAGTCTTAATCAGCTTTTTAAAGAGGATAGAGTTAAAAAACTGACATCTATAGGTGGAAGTATTACTTACTCGATGTGTATGGTTGCCAAGGGTGCTTATAGTAATTATATTGCTTACTTCTCAAAAGCAGCAAATGCTTGGGATCTCTCTGCTGCGTGTTTGATTATACGCAACAGCGGAGGTTTTGTAACAGATTTGGAGGGTGCAGACATCGATCCTATACACCATCAGGGGTATATCATCGCAAGTGCAAATGAGAATGCACGAGATGATTTCTTAGAGATGATTAATCCGCTTTTGGAAGAGAAAATTTCTGAGTAACTAACTCTCCCTCCTCGTTAAAGAAAAGGTAGTAGAGCATATCTTTTTTAACTGCTAAATCTGCGAGATATCGTAGTGCCAAATTTGCCTGTAGTGATGCGATATGCATCACTATAGGAGCAGCGATGCCTGCAGGTGTTTTTTTGATGATTTTAAATGCATCATTAAATGATGATGCATCAATAAAAGAGACTTGACCATGAAAAGCTTCTACACTTCCATATATCCAAGGTGTATTTACTTTTTTGGCGTAGGTGTTGATATCTCCGCGAGTAGGGAGGTTGTCTGTTGCATCGATGATTAAATCAACCATTATACCCTTCTCGCTCCACTCTTTAAAATCACACTCATGCGCAATAGCTTTCACATAAGGACATCTCTGCATCATTAGTTCTGCATTTATTTGCGCTTTATTCTTTCCCTCATCACCCACTTTAAAAGCGATTTGTCTGTGAATATTATGCAGACTAACTGCATCAAAATCTACTATATGTATCTCTCCGATACCACTCGCACCCAGAGCAAAAGCTAAAGAAGAACCTAATCCTCCCGCCCCAATGATAACTATCTTTTTACTCTGAAGAGACTTTTGTTTCTCTTCACCCCAAAGTTGTACCTGTCTGTGAAAATATTGCATCATTGTAAAATTTCTCCTTTTTATACTCTTTTGCTTATCGCTTCAATAAAACCCCAAGAACGGCGTGTCTGAACAACTTCTCTGTGTTCCATATCAACAATCATAAGCTCCTCTTTATTTCCGAGATGTGTCAGAAGCTCACCATTTGGTGCAGCAAGAACGGAGTCACCGTAGAATTGCCAAAGGTGTTCTTTGTCTTGATACTCTCCAATTCTGTTTGCTCGAAGAATGTAGCAGCTATGTGTAAATGCGCGGGTAGTGATAAGTGCTTTCCAACGCTCATAGGAGTCAAAAGTTGCAACACTAGGCACTAAGATACAATCTACTTTTTTTCTGTCTAACTTTGCAAAGATAGCATCAAAGTGAAGCTCAAAACCGCTGATAACTCCAAACTTAAAACCATCGACATTAAAAATCATTGGCGTTTGGATTTTGGCTATATCATTTGAGAAGAATTTCTCCTCATTCCAATGTGCATAGTTAATAAGAATCTGTTGTTGATAATATGCCGTAGAGGAGGGTGCAAACTTTGCTACTACTTTGTAGATTTTTTTCTGTTTGACAATAACCAAGGGTGCTATGATAGTCATAGAGTAAGAGGAGGATAACTCTTTGAGGATTTTTATTTGATGAGAGGATTGCTCTTGAATCATACTCAGAGACATATCTTGCAACTCTTTAAAAAAGGGGTTGAGTACATACTCCCCAAGCAGCAAAACTTTTACACTATTTTTATGAGCTATACGAATATGGTTGTAGAGTTTTGTTGAACTCATACCCTGCGCATTAAGTTGTAAAACTGCAGTTCTCATACTAAGTAGCTTTTATCTCTTGGATTTTAATTTGTGCTTCTTCTAGCAGTTTTTGTGCTTCGTTGAGCTCTTTTATGCCGGATTCATACGCTTTTACACTCTTTTCAAGTGTAATATCAGGACTCATAAGCGTCTCTAAAATCTTTTTACTCTTTTCAAGTCTCTCTTCAAAACCTAGTGATTCTTTAGGCATCTAATATCTCCTTTACATATGTATTAAACTTCTCAAGCTCTACAAGAAATGCATCATGTCCATAATCACTCTCTATGTCCCTATAGGAGAAGTTTTTGTTACCACTCTCTGCGAGCGCATCAGCTAACTCTTGCATCTCACTATTTTTAAAGAGTATATCATTTTTAAAGCTAATAAGATGCAACTCCGCAGTAATACGCTTGAGTGCCTCTGTAAGTGAGTCAAATCCACGTGAGAGATCATAAATATTTATAGCTTTTGTAATGTAGAGATAGGTGAGGGGATCAAACCACTTTGTAAAGTTGTAGCCATTATACTCAAGATAAGACTCTACTTGAAACTTGCCAAAGAGTTCATACAATCCATCTGTTCGTTTATACTCCCGACCAAACTTCTCTTTCATAGATTCAGGAGATAAAAAGCTAATGTGTCCCGCCATGCGACCAACTGCCATACCTGATAATCCCTGCTCTTTGATAACTTCAGGATCATAATATCCCTGCTTAAAATCAGGATCTTTTAAGATGGACTCTTGCGCTACTTTGTTAAAGGCAATAGCCCAAGGTTGTGTAGCGTGCGTTGCTGCAAGTGAGATGATTTTTTTGGCAAAGTTTGGATAGTGAATGGCAAACTGCAAAGCTTGCATACCACCCATACTTCCACCAATAATAGCGTGTACTCTATGAATATCAAGCCTGTCAAAGAGAATCCTTTGTGCTTTGACCATATCTTTTATGCTCACAACTGGAAACCTATAACGGTAGGGTTCATGATGTGGATGTGCAGGAGACATTGGGCCAGTAGAGCCAAAACAGCTCCCTATGACATTAGAGCAGATAACAAAATATTTGTCTGTATCTATAGCCTTACCTGAACCGATAAAACCATCCCACCAACCTGCCTTACTCTCACCCTCATACATCCCTGCAGCATGGTGACTTCCGGTAAGTGCATGGCAGACTACGACAACATTACTCTTCTCTTCATTGAGAGTACCATAGGTCTCATAGGTAATATCATAAGGCTCTAAAATACGCCCACTCTCTAAATAGAGTGGGTTTGTAAAGTGTTCAGTATAAGTTTTGAGGTTTAATGACAACTTTTTTGCTCTTTTGTAAAATAATTGTGCTATTTTACCCAAAGACCCTTAATTATGCCTCTAGTGCCTGTTTGATGTCGGCAATTAAATCCTCAGCACTCTCCAATCCTGCAGAGATACGAATGAGTCCAGAGGGTACACCACACGCAATAAGTTCTTCTGGTGAGAGTTGCTGATGCGTTGTGGATGCAGGGTGAGTGATGATGGACTTTGAGTCACCGATGTTTACAACAAGTGAGTAAAGCTCAGTTGCATTAACTATTTTTGTCGCTTCTTCTAAACTTGCAACTTCAAAACTGAGTAGTCCGCTACACGCTCCATCTGTAAAGTATTTTTGTGCCATTTCATAGTTGGCATTACTCTTAAGACCGGGGTAATTTACCTTTTTTACTTTTGGATGTGACTCTAAAAATTCCGCTAAAGCGAGTGCATTTTTGGAGTGTTCTCTCATACGAAGTGATAAATGCTCCAACCCTTGAATAAATAGCCATGAGTTAAATGGAGAACTCACCGCCCCAATATCACGAAGCAAAGAGAGTCTTGCACGAAGTGTAAACGGTGGCAGTGGTACATCTACATAAACAAGTCCATGATAAGAGGCATCCGGCTCATTAAAGTGTGCGTAGCGTGGATTGTCTTTGAGTTTTTCAAGAAGTCCTTTGCGCTCTACTAATATACCACCAATAGCTAACCCCTGACCCGTAGTATATTTTGATGCACTATGCACAGAGATATCTGCTCCATGTTCAAAAGGACGACAGAGAACAGGTGTAGCAACGGTGTTATCTACAACTGTTAAAATTCCATATTTGTTGGCAATAGCAGTAATAGCTTCAATATCTGCGACATCTATACTTGGATTTGTTAGAGACTCGAAAAAGATTACTTTTGTCTTTGCATCTACAAGTTTCTCTATCTCATCTGGATTGTGTACATCAAAAAATCTTGCTTCTATACCAAAACGCTTGAGTGTATGTGCTGTTTGTGTTAGAGTACCACCATAGAGCTGTTTTGCACATACTATGTTATCACCAGCTTCTGCAGCATTGACAATAGCAAAAAAGATAGCACTCATACCACTACTTGTAGCAAGTGCGGCTTCTCCACCCTCAAGCTCTGCAAAACGCTTCTCAAAAACATCTGTTGTTGGGTTGTTGAGGCGTGTGTAGATATTGCCTAACTCTTTAAGTGCAAAGAGATTTGCTGCGTGTTCTACATCACGGAACTCATAGGCTGTCGTTTGGTAGATTGGGACTGCCATAGTTCCCTGTGTATCTTTTTCATATCCTGCATGAAGTGCTTTTGTTTGTATATCCATAACTCTTTAATCCTTTTTATTTAAAATTTCATTTTTTAAGTTCTCTAAAAACTCTAAAATCCGCTCCTGATAGAGACGAGTGTCTGCATCGTGTGTTAGAAGAAGAAGTGGCTTGAGCGCTTTTATATCTATTTTCTTTGCGTAACGAGGAACAATTCTAAGTTCTTTGATAATACTCTCGATAAGTGAATCTATATCGAGTTCATTATCATCGCGTACCTTTTGCACAAGCTCTTTTGCTGAAATCATCAAAAGATTTGCTCTATCTGTATCACCGTTGTAGATATTAAGTGCAATATCTTTGACAACTATAAAGTTTTCAACCTTGGCATTTTCATTTGCTGCAATAACAAGTGCAAAAACTTTTGCCCGAAACTCTAAAGAACCGTGATGATGCACAAAAAATTCACGGAAGGCACTAAAAAAATAGTGTTTTATCCTAAAACTTAGTCTCATTTATTTTCCTTGTACGATATTATACAAAGAAATTCCGTAATAAAAGTCAAGATTTTTGGAGATTTTTTTTTAATTTGTGCATAATTGATAAGGAGAGTTGTCAAATATGCACTTTTTGAGTTAAGCGATTGTAGCAGAACTTACTTTCATATTCAAGAGTAATTCGTTCTGAGCGTGAATTTTGTAAACGAGTTGTTTGATATCTGAAAAATCATCAACTTCTTGAATGATATGCTTCACTTCATTTTCCAATCTTGCAAAACGAGTGAAAGCATATATTACATAACCTAAAAAAGTGATGAAGTTACCTGCTAAAAATAGTATATCTCTAATAAGAGTTTTTGCAATAGTTCTTAATCG
>JALWSY010000182.1 GCA_027083035.1 Sulfurimonas sp.
GGGTTGGAAACGTAGGTCGCTGCCTAGTTGATCAGATACTTCTTTTATTCTTATTTACTTCCTTTTATTTAATCATCTAATTACTTGCTTATTTTCTTTTTATCGAATTGACATTTTTTTATTTATTTACGACTTTTTTCCTTTTTGTATTAGCAATTTATATCGTATAATGAACGGCTAACCATACTGTTTTTTCCTCAGAGGAGGTGTAAGTAACCTTGTGTTTTGTATGTGCGGGGATGTTTATAAAATCTCCTACATCAAGTTTTAATGAAACAGCATCTTTAAATTCTAAAACTGCATTCCCCTGTAGGAGTATTACCCACTCATTCAGTTCAGAATCGTACCACCCCTCTTTTGGTGATGTATGTCCATCAGAGATAATTCTTTCTATTTTTACGCTCTCACTAACGATTATATTTTCAAAAATTTCTTGAGGAAGATCTTTTGGAATTTTGGCAAATATATTTGATTTATTCATAGGTTTATTATACTATTTCGTATGTTTAAAGATTATAAGTTAGAGATACTTTATGAAGATGCCTACATAGTTGTGATAAATAAGCCTTCTGGATTATTAGTACATAAATCGATGATAGATAGGCATGAGATATATTATGCTATGAAGATGCTCAAAGAACAACTTGGTGGGAAGTGGGTATATCCTGTGCACCGACTAGATAAGCCAACAAGTGGTGTCCTTCTTTTTGCTTTAGATTCACATACTGCAAAGCTTATGAGTGAGCAGTTCAAGGAGCATACAATTGAGAAGAGATATATTGCTGTTGGTAGAGGATATGTGCCTGAGTCAGGTGTTATAGAGCATGCACTTAAAGAGAAACTTGATAAGATAAGTGATAAAAAAGCTAGAGATAATAAAGAGCCCCAAGAAGCCGTGACACATTTTCGCTCTTTAGCAACTGTTGAGATTGATGCAACCGTTGGAAAGTATGATAAAACACGCTACTCTTTGGTAGAGTTACTACCAAAGAGTGGAAGAAAACATCAGTTGCGTCGTCATATGAAACATATCAATCACCATCTTTTAGGAGATACAAAGTATGGGAGAGGGGAGCATAATAAATTTATTCGGAAGCATTATGCTATAAATCGGCTTTTGTTACATGCTGTAAGTTTAAAAATTAAGCATCCTTATACAGAAGAGAGACTCTTTTTTAAAGCACCTTTTGATGCTACATTTAAGAGACTCTTTGATGCTTTTGGTTGGAATGAAGCAATAATAAACTATGATAAGAATAGATAAAATCAGGACACCATTAAAAACATTAGGAGAGAAAAGATGAGTAAAATAGAAGAGATATTTTTAAAAGATTACACAAAACCGGCGTTTGAGATTAAGAGTGTGAAACTTCTGTTTGCGCTTGATGAAGAATTTGTACAAGTGACAAATGTTATGGAGTTTGAGAAAGTTGAAGCAAATAAAAAAGATTTAGAACTAGATAGTATAGATTTGGAACTCATAGAGTTGTGGATAAATGATTTACAACTTGATGTAAGTCGTTATAGCTACAAAGATGAGAAGCTTACCATCTTTAATGTTCCGGACTCTTTTAGCATTAAAATTATTAATAAAATTTACCCGCAAAAAAATACTGAACTAGAAGGACTCTATCAGTCGGGTGATATTTTTTGTACACAAAATGAGCCAGAGGGATTTCGTCGCATCACTCCTTATCTCGATAGACCAGATATTATGAGTGTTTTTACGACAACTATAGTCGCAAATAAAGAGAAGTATCCCATACTCTTAAGTAATGGAAACAAGATAGAGTGTCATGAGAGTTTTGATAGTCGTCATGGTGTTACTTGGTTCGATCCGCATAAAAAGCCCTCTTATCTTTTTGCTTTGGTGGCTGGAGATTTAGGAAGTATTACAGATAGTTTTACAACTGCTTCAGGCGAGGAGGTAGCTCTAAATATCTATTGTGACAGGGGAAATGAGTCAAAATGTTACCATGCGATGCGCTCTTTAAAGGAGGCAATGAAGTGGGATGAGAAGAAGTATGGCAGAGAGTATGATTTAGAGATTTATAATATAGTAGCTGTTGATAGTTTTAATATGGGAGCAATGGAGAACAAAGGTTTAAATATCTTTAACTCAGCCTATGTATTGGCAGATACTGATACGGCTACTGATGCAAACTTTATGGGTATTGAGTCTGTGATTGCACATGAATATTTTCATAACTGGACAGGAAATCGCATCACTTGTAGAGATTGGTTTCAACTAACACTCAAAGAGGGACTTACTGTCTTTCGTGATCAGTGTTTCTCTGCAGATTTAAACTCTAAAGAGGTGCAGCGTATTGAAGATGTAAAGGCACTGAGAGAGCGACAATTTGTTGAAGATGCAGGACCAACAAGACATCCTATTCAGCCAGACTCTTATATCTCAATGAATAATTTCTATACAGCTACAGTGTATGAGAAGGGTGCTGAAGTTATTCGTATGCTGCATACACTCTTGGGTGAAGTAAAATACAGAGCCGCAACAGATCTCTACTTTGAGCGTTTTGATGGTCAGGCTGTTACTACAGATGATTTTCTCTGGGCTATGAGTGAAGCGGGTGGCGTTGATTTAGAACAGTTTAAGCGTTGGTACCATCAAAGTGGAACCCCGAAGTTAAGGGTAGAAGAAGCATTTCATGGAACGACGTATTCACTTACATTAACACAAGAGGTACCGGATGCTCTTGATGGTTCACAACAGTTGCCCTACTTTTATCCACTCAAGATAGCACTACTTAATAGTGATGGAGAGGAGGTTATAATAGAACAATTGATTATTTCCCAAGAGAAAGAAAGCTTTACTTTTGAGAACCTTGATGCAAAACCTATACTCTCTATCAATAGGGATTTCTCTGCACCTATCATAGTTGAACAAGAAAATGTCAACTACTCCTTTTTAATGAAGTATGATAAAAATAGTTTTGTGCAGTATGAAGCAGCGCAAGATTATGCTACGCATACATTAGAAGCTATGATGCAGGGTAAGGGGATAGATGAGACATTTGTTACTGTGTATGGGCATCTGCTTACTTTAGATATAGATCTCTCCTATAAAGCTCTGTTGTTAGAGTTACCGACTATCTCTACTCTGATGCAGCGCCAAGAGGAGGTTGATTTTGAGCCACTCTATGATGCAAAAGAGAGACTTGAGAGAGAACTTGCAACAACTTTTAAAGAGAAGCTTTTAGCACTCTATCATGAGTACCACTTTCCAAAAGAAGAGGCTATTGATGCACTCAATATGGGAAGACGTGCTTTAAAAAACAGAGTCCTAAAAATATTATCAGCTCTCAATACTCAAGAGATAGTGCTTCTTGCAAAGAAACAGTATGATGACTCTGTAAGTATGAGTGATAGGATTGTAGCTCTTGATATCTTAGAGGGGAGTGATGATGCAGAAGTGGCAAAAGAGGTCTTTGATGATTTTTATGAGAAGTACAAAGAGGAGACTTTGGTGATGAATAAATACTTTGCACTACTTGCATCATCACCTAAAGAAGAGTTGTTAAACAAAGTAATAGCATTAGAGAGCGATCCTGCTTATGATGCAAAGGTGCCTAATCTTGTTCGCGCTTTGATTGGAAGTTTTACACGAAACTACAGATATTTTCATGCAAAAGATGGGAGTGGATATAACTATCTTGCAGATAAGATAATAGAAATAGATCGTATTAATCCTCAAATGGCATCTTCTCTGGCAGGAGCTTTTAAAATTTATAATCGTATGAATACTGTAAATAAAAGCTTAATGCATGATGTCTTATGTCGTGTAGTTTCTACACACAATCTATCAAAAAATAGCTTTGAAATCATAAGTAAAATTTTAAAATAACATTTGTGATACTTTTGTGACTCTATTTTGATAGAGTTACTTTAGAACTTAAAAAAAAGAGGATAATCAAATGGCAAGATTAGTTGTTTTAGGTGGTGGTGTTGCTGGACATACTACTGCTACATTCGCTGCAAAATGGTTAGGGTCACAACATGAAGTTGTTGTAGTAACTCCAAATGCAAAGTGGAACTGGATTCCATCAAATATTTGGGTTGGTGTTGGTCAGATGACAAAAGATGAAGTTACTTTCGATCTTGCTTCTGTCTATGCAAAAGCAGGTATTACTTACAAACAAGCAAAAGCTGTATCACTCAATCCTGAGGGGAATGAGTCGAGTGATAAACCTTTTGTTACTATTGAATACACGAGCAAGTCTAAGGGCGGTGAGATTGAAAATGTTGAGTATGATTATATTGTAAATGCAACAGGACCGAAGTTAAACTTTGATGCAACTCCCGGTCTTGGGAATGGACAGGGGCAAATGGGAACACATACTGTCTCTGTATGTACCGCTGATCATGCTGTACACGCTTCGCACAAGCTTCAAGAAGCAATAGATAAGATGAAAGCAGGAGAACGTCAAAAGTTTTTAGTTGGAACAGGACATGGTATGTGTACATGTCAGGGTGCTGCGTTTGAGTATATCTTTAACATTGAGCATGAGTTGAAAAAAGCGGGTGTCCGTGATATGGCAGATATTAAATGGATATCTAACGAATCTTTCTTAGGTGACTTTGGTATGGGTGGTTTGCATATGAAAGTGGGTGGATATGTTGTAAGTTCTAAACTTTTTGCTGAGTCACTCTTTGCTGAGAGAAATGTTGAATGGCTTATAGGTGCGCATACTTCCAAGGTTGAAGAGGGTAAAATTGAGTATGAACTTCTTGATGGATCAAAAGGTGAAGAGGAGTTTGACTTTGCTATGCTTATCCCTCCTTTTGCTGGTGTTGGACTCAAAGCATATGATAAAGCGGGTGAAGACATCACAAGTACAGTATTTGCACCAAATGGTTTTATGAAAGTTGATGCGGACTATACACCAAAACCATACGCGGAGTGGAAAGCAAGTGATTGGCCAAGAACATACCAAAACCCTACATATAAAAATATGTTCGCTGCAGGTATCGCTTTTGCTCCTCCACATATTATCTCTAAACCTATGAGTTCTCCAAATGGAACACCGATTAACCCTACACCTCCGAGAACAGGTATGCCTTCTGGTATCATTGGTAAAGCAGTAGCTCACTCTGTTTGCGACCTTATGACTAAAGGTGAAGATGCTCACTTGCATGAAGCTTCGATGGCTGAGATGGGTGCTGCATGTGTTGCTTCTGCAGGTAAAGGACTAACGACTGGTACAGCTGCAGCAATGACTGTTTATCCTGTTGTCCCAGACTTTGAGAAGTACCCGGGAACGGGTCGTGATACTGATTATACATTTGGTGAGATTGGCCTTGCAGGACATTGGATTAAACATATCCTTCACCACCTGTTTATCTATAAAGCAAAATTGAATCCGGGCTGGACGCTCATTCCAGAGTAAAAATAAATAAAAGGACAAAAAAGATGAAAAAAGAAGAAGAGATTAACTTTCAAAAGAGTGATGATTTTAATTTAACAATGATTCCGGGTGCATTTGCAAGAAAAATGCGTACTTGTGTTATTTGGCAGTTCATTCGTTTTGTTGCTATTAATATCAAAATGATTATAGTCGTGGGAAAAAGCCACTAGTTGTGCACTTAGACCATTTTTGGTCTAAGATAGTACGAAAAGGTATGTCTATGGTAAGAGAGATAGTAAAATATCCATCACCTCTAAGTGTAGAGTATGGTGTGGATGTACGAGTTTTTGATGAAAAGTTGTTTGCATTAATAGATGATCTTAAAGATACTATGAATGAAAATAACTTAGATGCATTAAGTGCATTTCAGATAGGGGAGTATCTTAATCTTATAATTATAAGAGATGGTGATACTTTTTTAGAGCTGATAAATCCACGGCTTATTACACATAGTGGTAGAGTTGTTACAGAAGAGAAAACAGCTTACTATGGTGACTTGAGTGCTAATGTAGAGCGCTATGAGAAGATAAGTATAGTCTATCAAGATAGAGATGGAAATAATAAAACACTTCAGGCAGATGGTTCGCTTGCGGTAGTGATACAGAGAAAACTTGATTATACATTTGGGGCAACTTTTCTTGGTAAACTCTCTGAATCCGAGAGAGAAAAATTTGAAGCAAAACTACAGTATGGTGCAGATGTTGGAACAGCTGATTATTGTCCTACCACTTTTTTTCGAGATAAAATTTTAAAAGCGATAAATATTAGTATGCTTCTCATGGTATTTGCACTCATAGGCTCCTTTTTTGTGAGTGAGGCAGATGTTTTAGAGAGTATGTGGCACTATCAGTTGTATGCATCGTTTTTTGTTCTAGCACTCAATATTTTTTATTTTTTCTATGCACAGTATGAAGGAAAAATCTATACTTCGTGTACTTCCTGTCAGATTGGAAATATAGTTGGAACATTTGCTATCTCCATTACTAAGTTGACTCTCTTGATGGTAGCTTCTTATTTTATAATCAATCCATAGGAGAAGGTAATGCTTGAGTCTGTCGTTTTACTAGTAGAGTCTAGAGATGTTTTTATAAAAAACAAACAGGCTATTTTAAAACAATGGGTTGATTATAGTGTACCTAGAGAGATTTTAGAACTTCATGAGATTGATAGAATTTATTTTATCCAAAAATATGCAAGTGGTGTTTTTGATTACTTTATGGGGATTATCTCGGGAGAGGTGAGGATAGGAAACTGTCCTGTAATGCAAGAACTTCTGAGGTATTTGAAAACGCGTGAAATTAGTGCAGATGAACTTTTTGCTCTTTGTAGCCATTTTCGCCGTTCTATGGTGGACTTCTCTTATGATGAGGGGTTAAACTCCAAAGAACTCTTTGATGAGATATCCTACATCTTTGATGAAAATTTCAAAGGAATTTTGAAGTTTTACACAGATACTATTTTTCAAAAACTCATTGATGCAAAGCAAGAGGCAGTAAAGGCTTCTCAAGCAAAAGAGTATTTTCTATCCAATATGTCCCATGAGATAAGAACACCGCTCAATGCAATACTTGGATTTGTAAACCTTTTACTTGAGGATGATATTAGTAAAAAGCATCGAAATTATCTTGATATAATCCATAGTAGTGGAGAGAATTTATTGAGCATAATCAATGATATTTTGGATTTTTCAAAATTGCGAAGTGGTGAGTTTATGCTTGAGCCAAAAAACTTTTCAGTCCATGAGGAGATAAGTCACACGATGGAGCTTTTTGTTGCAAGTGCAAACTCTAAAGGCATTACTATTGTCTCCTTTATTGATCCTAAAATTCCTTCTGAACTTTTTGGTGATGCGCTGCGTATTAAACAAATTCTCTCAAATTTTTTAAGTAACGCGATAAAGTTTACACCTGTAGGCGGCGTTATCAAAGTAGAAGCACTCTATCTTAATGGAAAGCTCAAGCTGAGTGTAAAAGATAATGGTATCGGAATCTCCCATGATGACATTGATAGAATTTTTTCAGCTTTTGCACAAGCACAAAATAGTGTGCATATAAATGAGGGTGGTACAGGTCTGGGACTCTCCATTTGCTATCAGTTAGCCCAGAAGATGCATGGAGAAGTTGGTGTTGTCTCTGAGGTGGGAATGGGGAGTACCTTCTCCTTGGAAGTACCACTCAAAGCACTCTCAGATACTACGCAACACTTTAAAGATATCGAAAAATTTCAATCTTTAAAGATGGCACTTTATGCAAAAAACAGGATACTTAGCTATAAAGATGACTCTTTTTTACGCTATGCCAAAGTATTTAATATGAACATTGAAGTGGTAGATAATTTTGAGGGAGAATTTGATGTAGGAATTTTTGTGCATGATGAGTGTAGTGAAGAGTTTATTCAAACTTTACAAGTTTCGGAAAAAAAATACTTAGCTCTAATGAGTGGGAATTATGATTATTATGAAAATACACCAAATATTGCAGCACTCTCCTTTCCTCTCTATTGTACAAAAATTTATACTATTTTTTATGAACTCTGGAATAATACTACAACAGAAGAGTTTGTAAGTAAAACTATAGAACAGTATAGTGGTCACATCTTGGTAGCTGAGGATAATGAAGCAAATCAGGAGCTAATAAAAATTATATTGAAAAAATATGGTTTGAGTTTTGATATAGCAACAAATGGTTTAGAGGCATTTAATCTCTTTAAGCTCAATCATTATGATTTAGTTCTGATGGATGAGCAGATGCCAGTTATGAATGGTAACGAAGCTGTACAGAAGATTATAGCGTATGAAAAAGAGAAAGGTGTAGAGCATACACCGATTTCTGCTTTGACTGCAAATGTTATTAAAGGTGCTAAAGAGAGAGGGCTACAGAGTGGTTTTGACGCATTTTTAGGAAAACCTATAGTCTTAAAAGATTTGCAAAAAGTGTTTGCTCATTATTTAAGTTCAAAAAGTGACATTCGTAAGAGTCTAAAAGAGATACGCAAAGAGGGGAGAGAGATAGTTGGCTTAGATAGCGAAAAATTAATGGAGGAGTTAATGTTAGAGTATGATGAACTGCTTATGCTACTAACACTTTTTATTAAAAAAATGACAAAGCTTCTTCCTGAGTTAAAAGAGGCTATATCACGTAAAGAGTATAAAAAAATAGCTCTACTCTCTCACTCTATAAAAGGCTCTAGCGGAAATTTTAGAGTTAAAATTCTACAAGAGACGGCAAGTGAGATGGAGAGTATGGCAAAAGAAGAGAATCATAATTATGATTTCGAACAATCCTTTGAAGTAGTAAATACAAAGATTCAAGAGATACGGATTGTTTAAGCACTTGTTTCATCCTCGATATAATACCCAATCCCAGAGGCATTCTTAATAATATCTGTCTCGAGTTTATTTCTGAGACGCCATACAAGTGTTCTTACACTATTTTCTGTTGCACCATTCTCTTCCCAAACATAGTTCATAGCCTGTTCAAAAGTTACTACACTTCCAAGTTGAGCAACAAGAAGACGCAAAAATGCATTCTCTTTTTTTGTTAGTTTTATCTTTTTGTTTTTGTAAAATGTTTCACATAAACTGATGTCTAGATGGTAATCATCTCCAAAATTTACTATTGGCTTACTTGATGTTCTTTTTGCGTACAGAAGGTTTTCAAGATTATTTTTATCCACTTTAAGACTCTCTAAACTCTCCTCCCTCTGATGCTCTTGTTCATACTTAAATAGAGCCATTTGAATAGTTGCATGGAGTGAACCCGGATCAAAAGGTTTTACAATGTAACCATAAGGCTCTGTTAGTTTTGCTTGATCAATAATACTATCATTTGTATAGGATGTAAGATAGATAAAAGGGATACCATAGTTCTCTTTAATATATTTGGCTAACTCTATACCATCACTACTCTCTTCTAGGGAAATATCTATAATGATGATATCAGGTTGGATGCTACTAATCTTTAGTTTTGCCTGCATGGTATTATCACATACAGCAACAACTCTGTAGCCCTGTTTTTGAAGAGACATATTAAGATTTAGCGATGTTATCTCATCGTCTTCAACTATAATAATTTTATGCTTTTCCATTATAACCTCACTCTAGTGTATGAGAAGTATTATAGTATAACTATTTGTTATTTCGCTGCTTTTTTGCTAAAGTATCACAAAGTTGTAAAAATGTGATACTAATATAAACAGTTGTTGTGTTCTTTTTAGATTCACTAGTTCTTACTTATATTTTTAAATTTTCTTATTTTGTGATAGACTCTAAGTGGGCGTTTTGCTTTGCTGATATTTTAGATAGGATAAGGATTGTCTTACTATATTTACATACTTAAATGTGCAGATGCAACACTCTACACAGGGATTACTACTGATGTTGCAAGAAGAGTCAAAGAGCATAATAGCTCTGAGAAGGGTGCAAAATATACAAAAAATCGTCGTCCTGTCACACTTGTGTATGTTGAAGAGGCAGAAGATAGAAGTAGTGCATCTAAAAGAGAGTTTGCTATTAAAAAGCTTTCACGAGAGAAAAAAATGGAACTAATAGATACTTAAGCAGAGATGTTTATCCTTTGGATATCTTCTTTTGTATCTGCATCATTAGTGGAAATGCTCTCTTTTGCATAAGTTTTCTCTCCGTTCATCTTCTCTTGTAACTCTTTTGTTTTTTGTTGTTGGGCTTGCATCTCCATTACTTTAGCTGATGATGCAACTGAGAAATCTTGTGCAGAAGGGTCAGCTGCTGCCATCGCTGCGGCTGCAACTTGACGGGCATTTTTTATTGTCTCTTCTGGTGTTGTACCTGTAGGTATAGAGATGGAGACCTCACCTCCAATAGCATACATTTTACCATCTGGACCTTGCTGATAAGTGTAAGATGCTGCCCCCGTCATACCTCCACCAGCTGCTTGATGCGCCGCTTCATGTGCTTTTACTTCTGAGTCTCGACTACTTAAGTTACGAACAAGACGCTTTTCATCTTCATTTAACTCTTGAGGGTTAGAGCTTTTTTTTTGCTCTTTTTTCTTTTCTTCTTGAAGCTCTCTCTCCTCTGCATCCTTTTTCGTATCTGCTCTCTCTTTGGTAGTGTAAAATAATTTCTGTAAATTCCAAATTGACTATGATTATGAAAAAATAAAAAGGATCATAGAGATGGAATTACAAGGGAAAAAGATAGAATTTGAGTTAGAGGAGTTT
>JALWSY010000183.1 GCA_027083035.1 Sulfurimonas sp.
GCGATGGGTAAAACTTCTCTGGTGTTAAATACTGTTAACTCCCTCATTTTACAAGGAAAAGGAGTCGCATTTTTCTCTCTTGAGATGCCAGCAGAGCAGTTGATGCTGCGTCTGCTCTCCATTCAAACCTCCATACCCCTGCAAAAACTGCGAGTGGGGGATATGAATGATGATCAGTGGTCTTCACTCAATGGTGCGATAGATAGAATGAATAGTGCAAAACTCTTTGTTGATGATCAGGGAAGTATCAATATCAATCAACTCCGCTCAAAACTGCGTAAACTCAAAAATCAGCACCCTGAAATTGAGATAGCTGTGATTGATTATCTGCAGATTATGCAGGGGATTGGCAATCAAGACAGACACCTTCAAGTCTCTGAGATATCGCGTGGGTTGAAGATGCTTGCGCGTGAGCTAGAGATTCCTATCGTTGCACTCTCTCAGCTCAACCGTGGACTAGAGTCTCGTAATGACAAACGACCGATGCTCAGCGATATTCGTGAGTCTGGATCTATAGAGCAGGATGCTGACATCATCCTTTTTGTCTATCGTGATGATGTCTATCTCTACAAAGAGGAGAAAGAGCGCGAAAAGGCTGCAAAGGCAGAAGGCAAAGAGTTTACTCCGACCTACATAGAAAAAGAGGAGGAGGATGCCGAGATTATCATAGGCAAACAGCGTAACGGTCCAACAGGTCATGTCAAACTCATCTTTCAGAAAAAACTTACCCGCTTTGTTGATGCACCTAGCTACTCTGCAGGTGTAGAGACAGTCTTTGAGAATGTCGATGCAAAATCAGCTACTATAGATATCCCTGACAATATCGACATGCCAACTGTCTAAATCATGCTTGAGAGAGTCCCTCTTTTTACCAATAAAAGGGATGTCTTTCACTTTTTTCTACTTGCTTTTACCCTCTTTGCACTCTCACTCTCTTATGAGTTCTACAACTATAAGGAGCTTACCAAGTTTGACTCACAACTCATCGATGCCCTTGTATTAAAACAGTACACAAAAACAAAGCTGACTAAAAAGGGAAAAATCAAACACTATCAGGTTCTCAAACTCAAAAGTGATAATGGTTTTACTTTCTACACATCAGCCTCTTCAAAACTCCCCGATATACGCTATAAAAAAGTTCAGCTTGAAGCATGGGCAGGAGAGATAAGTTTTTATGAGTATCTGCATGGTTTTTATGCCCACTCCAAAATTCTTCAAATTTATGATACAGACTCTTACAGAGAAAAACTCAACAGAAACATTGACGCACAACATAAAAACAGCGATATTTCCCTGCTCTATCAGGCACTCTTTAGTGCAAAGCAGCTCCCCTATGAGTTGCAAAAAAAGTTCTCCAACCTTGGCATCTCCCACCTCATCGCCATTAGTGGTTTTCATCTGAGCGTCTTAGGAGGCATACTCTTTTTTCTGCTCAAATACCCCTACAAATTTTTACAAAACAGATACTTTCCCTACAGAAGTTACAGAGTGGACTCTTTTTGGATAGTTGCACTCTCTTTATATGGCTATCTGCTCTTTTTAGATACTCCACCCTCTTTGCTTCGTGCTATTGTAATGCTCATTATCGGGTTTATTCTCTACGACAGAGGTGTAGAGATTATCTCTATGCAGACACTCCTGCTTACTGCCGTGCTTATCATCGCTCTTGCACCGAGACTGCTCTTTAGTATTGGCTTTTGGCTAAGTGTTGCGGGGGTTTTTTATATCTTTTTATTTCTCATATATTTTTGGCATCTTAAAAAACTCATCCAGTTTCTACTCCTGCCTTTTTGGGTCTATCTACTTATGTTGCCCTACTCACTTGCACTCTTTGGAAACTTTAGCATCTATCATCCACTCTCTATACTCTGGACATCACTCTTCACACTCTTCTATCCCTTGGGCATATTTTTACATCTTCTTGGTTTTGGATATCTCTTTGATGATGCACTCTTAGCATTAATAGACTTAGGGGAAGATGCAAAGGTCATACATTTTGACAAAATCATACTTGCAGTTGCTATTTTACTCTCATTAGGAGCTGTTTATAAGAGGAGTTTTTTATACTTGCTACTACTTTTTAGCTTCTCTTCTTTTATATACGCCATCTATTATGTGACATAGTTTCAGACCATAGATAAAGATAATCCATGAGACATATATCCATAAGAACAAAAAGAGCAAAATCGCAAACGAGCCATACATGGTTGTGTAGGATTTATTCATAAAGACATAGTAGATAAAGGCATTTTTACTCACACTAAAGACTACAGAGACGATAAATGAGCTGATTAGTGATGCTTTTGGGTTTACTTTTACATTTGCAGCTATTTGAAAGAGCAAAAAGAAGAGTCCCCAGATGATTAGATAGGGAATAAGCGGGAGTATATCAAGCCCATCAGTAAATGAGTTTGTCGCCATCAAAGCAGCAATACGCCCCGTGATGTAAAATGATGCACCAAGAGCAATAGGTGTGAGTGTCAGCATCGTCCAATAAGTTGTGATGCTCTCCCAGAGTGTTCTTGGTTTTGCATGAAAGATTCTATTTGCGATATACTCAAAGTTTTTAAAAAAGAGCAAAGAGGAGATAAGAATAGCGATAAAACCTATCATCCCCATCTTTGAGGAGTTTTGTAAAAATCCGTTTATCTGATTCATAACTACCTCAGAGTTTACCGGCATCATATTAGAAAAGATAAAGTCTTGTATCTTCAAATAGTAGTCTGAAAAACTTGGTAGAGAAGTGAGTAGCGTCATCATAATAAGTAAGAGCGGAATGATAGTAAAAATGGTATAGAAACTTAAGCTCGCTGCAAAGAGCGTAAGCTCCTTATCTACAAAACCCTTTACAAAGAAGTGCAGATGCCTGTAGAGTCGGTAAATTTTCTGCTTTATCATGATGGGCTAGTTCAATCCCATCTTTGCAGGGTTTAAAATATTATTTGGATCAAAAGCCGCTTTAATAGACTTAAAGAGTGCCATCTCTGCATCACTAAATGCCATACTCATATAGGGAGCTTTTGCAAGTCCTATGCCATGCTCACCTGAGAGTGTTCCACCCAGATCAACCGTCGCCTGAAAGACCTCTTCTATCGCTTTGTAGGCGATTTTTACCTGCTCAGGGTCACTTCCATCCACCATCACATTTGTATGCACATTGCCATCACCCGTATGCCCAAAGCATGGGATGTTTATCTGATACTTATCCGCTATAGCGTAGAACTTCTCTAAAAGCTCAGGGAGAACCGCACGAGGAACTGTGACATCTTCGTTGAGTTTTTTACTTCCATAGACACTTAAAGCCGGCGATGCATTTCTACGAGCAAACCAGATATCTTTTGCCTCGGCATCATCTTTTGCACGGCGAAACTCCGAACACCCATTCTCTTTAAAGACCTCTTCGATTTTACTGAGTTGAAAGTCTAAATCATCCTCAAGATTTCCATCGACATCAGTTACCAATAACGCCCCCGCATCAACAGGCAATCCTTTGTGAAAGGTCTGCTCAACTGCGCGGATAGTAAGATTGTCTAAAAACTCCATCGCAACAGGTGTAATACCACTTGCCATGGTCTTATAAACTGCCTCCATTGCATCATTTACCGTTGGGAAAATTCCCATTGCCGTTTTTGTAAGCTTTGGTTTTGGAATGAGTTTGAGTGTTATCTCTGTAAGAACTGCCAAAGTCCCCTCTGAAGCGATTAAAATACCGCTGATGTTATAACCGGCAACATCTTTAATTGTTCTCTTCCCTGCTTTTATTACATCACCATTTGGTAAAACTGCGCGCGTTGCCATCACATAATCTTTAGTAATGCCATACTTTGCAGCGCGCATACCTCCGGCATTTTCACTTACATTGCCGCCGATAGTTGAGTAGTCTTGACTTGCAGGGTCTGGCGGATAGAAGAGACCAACCTCCTCGACTGCTCGTTGCAAATCCATATTTATCACACCGGGTTGCACAATGGCTACCATATTTTTCATATCTATCTCAAGAATCTTGTTCATATGCTTCTCCATCGCTAAAACGATGCCGCCTGAACTTGGAAGCGCTCCGCCAGTAAAACCTGAACCTGCACCACGAGGGACTATAACTATCTTGTGTTCATTACAATACTTCAGAATCTCACTCACATCCTCTTCATTTC
The DNA here is from genome assembly GCA_027083035.1 of Sulfurimonas sp. Lineage (GTDB taxonomy): Bacteria > Campylobacterota > Campylobacteria > Campylobacterales > Sulfurimonadaceae > Sulfurimonas. Next base: position 4,152 of record JALWSY010000183.1, read on the forward strand.
GAGGAAAGAGTACAGCATCAGGTTCAAAGTGTTCTCGTGTTGCATCATAAGAGTAGGCAATAAGGTGTGCCTTATCACTATAGATATTTTCATCGCCTACGATTGCGCGAAAGTGATCTAAATGTTTTGCTTCTATCATTATCTGTTTCCTAGTTCAAATTTATCTAACAGAGGATGCAGTTTTACATCACCCTCTTGAATGATTTTATAGAGTGCTTCACTCTTTTTGTTATGCTCTACCAGCAGTTCATAGTAATGAGGTGCATACTCTGTAAGCTCCTCACTTCCTGCACCAAACCAGTTTGCATCTATCTCTTCAACTCTTGAGTAAAACGGTAGTTTCACACTATCTTGCGTCAACGGTGCATCACTAATGCTCAAAATCGCAAAACTCTTCATATCTACCGTATAGACTCTTTTATCTAAGTAGATAAAGAGAAGCCCTATACTCCCCACATCACTCATAGCATCAAAGTCCTCTTTAAGTGGTGTGGGGTGTCCTCTGTAGGAGAGTACTGTAGCAAAAAGGTCAGGGTGTATCCATTGAATCTTTACACTTTTAGAAATCCTATGATAAATCTCTTCACTTGGGGCGATAAGAAGTGCGCGAGAGTAGCCAAAAGCTAACTCCACCGTATCCCCGACTTCTACTTGCCATTTTCCAGAAGGAAGTGAGTTGTTTTTAAGCGCACTAAATTCGCTCATCTGCAGAGTGGCTATGCGCTTTTGTGCATCGTATGCTATTACTGTTGCATTTTTTAGGATACTTGTATGCTCTTTTGTAATATGATGCACCACAAATCCACTCACACCTACTTCGACTCTGCCTACCTTTGCCGTGATTCTGTCGCCATCTACACTCACAATAGGCGCTTTAATGATACCCCCAAAGAGTGAAAATGTCATAAAAATGAGTAAAACTATCTGTTTCATATCGCTTCTTTATAATTATTTAGTGCGATTATATCAAACAAACCTCAGACTAAGCAAAAATTTGATAATGTTTGACATTAATTTACATTAGGTTTAGATTTTTGATACGATTTCTCTTTTTACTTCTTTTTACAACACTCACATTTGCATCATCAGTTGATAGATACCGCTGGGAAAATGGCGAGACCTATCTCGTTTTTTTAGAGAAGAATGCTCTTCCTATAAGACCCCTTTACTATAACCTTGATAAAGATGACCAAAGGCTTACAGAGGAGATGCGAACAGGTGTTCATTATCAGATACTGCATAGTTCTGAGGGGGAGATAGAGCAGATTTTACTCCCTCTCAATGATGAGTTGCAGATTCATATCTATAAAAGAGATAATGCTTACAAGTTTGAAGCCATTCCTATCATCTCTACAACAAAAACAGAGGCATTTGCCACCAAGATAGTCAGCTCACCAAACTACACTATCATGAAAGAGACGGGCAGTCGTAAACTTGCTCAAATATTTACAGCAAGTTTTAGAAACTCTCTGAACTTTAAAAATGATATCCGCAAGGGAGATGACCTTGTGATGATTTATGAGCAGAAGTACAGACTAGAGCAACCCTTCTCCATGCCACAACTCAAAGCAGCAATGATAGAGATGCGTCATAAAAAGCACTATATCTATCTCAATGATGATGAGCGATACTACGATGAGAAGGGGCATGAGGTTGAAGGCTTTTTACTTGCCCGTCCTGTGAGAGGAGCGCGAATCTCCTCCTACTTTACCAAAAGAAGATGGCATCCGGTACTACACAAATGGAAAGCACATCTAGGCATCGACTATGCTGCTAGACGAGGGACTCCTATAGTTGCAGCGGGAAGTGGTACTGTTATCTGGGCTGCTCGTATGGGGAGTTATGGAAACCTAGTGAAGATACGCCATAGTGATGGGTATGAGACACGCTATGCACACATGAAATCTTTTCGCCGTGGCATACGCAGAGGAAAGCGCGTAAAAAAGGGTCAAACCATAGGTTATGTGGGAACAACGGGACGCTCAACGGGTCCACATCTGCACTTTGAGCTTCGCAAACGCGGTCGCGCAGTCAATCCGCTTAGAGTCGTACAAGTCACCACAAAAAAGCTCAAAGGCAAGAGCTACAAAAAGTTTTTGAAACTTAAAAAAGCGTATGATAAAGAGCTTGATTTTCATCTCAATAGTGCCACAAAGTTCGTGAAAAAACCAAAGTTTCAAGAGCAATGCTTTATCCACTTCCTAAGTAAAGAGAAATAATGGCAAAGATAACAAAAGTCTCAGAACTTCAAAATCCCAAATTTGTCAAACCAATTGCTTTAGAGTATGAGGAGTCTGGAGAGATTAAGCAGTGGGAAGCTGTACTCTCCCATGACTCAGTAAGTATTTTACTCTACAATGAGAGCAGAGATGCCTTTGTAGTTGTCAAACAACTTCGTCCTGCCGTACTCAATGCCACAAAAAAAGATGGCTATATGTATGAGCTGTGTGCTGGCATCATAGATAAAGAACTCACACCAAAAGAGATAGCACGAGAAGAGGTACTAGAAGAGTGTGGCTATGACATCCCACTCGAGTGCATTGAAGAGGTAACAACATTTTTTACAAGTGTAGGCATCTCAGGAGCTTCACAAAGGCTCTATTATGCTACTATAGATGACAATATGATAGTAAATAGTGGAGGTGGTTTAGCTGAAGAGTCTATAGAAGTTATCTACATTCCAAGAGCAGAGGCAAAAGCGTTTTTATTTGATGCAAGTTTTCAAAAAACCCCGGGAATGATGTTTGCGTTTTATTGGTTTTTTGATAATTGGAGGGGTGGTCAGCCCCTCGGTTTATAATAGTCTCGTAAAATATCCTGCTATTATAAGTAAGACGACAAGTCTTAAAAGCATTTCAGAACCTCTCTAGTGGCACTCCCACCCAACACTACCCACTAAGCCAAAAATTTGGCAAAAAAAAAGCCCTGCCACTCATTAAAGAGTAACAGGGCTTCAGTAACCACTATCAGGTGACCAAACCTAACAAAGGCCAAAAATGCTTTACGAGAAAATTATAACATAAATTTTGAAATTATCCAAACTCAATAGGATCCATATCTATCTCTGCCAAGGCTACTTTAGAGGCTTTTATGGCTTTTATTAGTGCGGTGCTTTTATCTGAACGCAATAGTATCTCAAAGCGGTACTTGTTTGCCACTCTCTCTATAGCACACTTCTTTGCACTCACTATCTCAACATCTGTGAAGTGTTGCAATCGAGCCTCCATCTCCCGCATAGACTCTTGTGCTTTACTTCCGTTTTTATGTGAAAAGAGAATCCGGCAGAGCTTTTTGTAGGGTGGATAAAGCTCTACTCTAAACTCCTTTTCAGACTCTAAAAATGCTTCATAGTTCTCAAGATACTCACTAAAGAAGCTCTCATTAAAACTCTGTACCAACACAAGCGCATCCTTTGCGCGTCCACTTCTTCCAGCTACCTGAATAAGTGCAGAGAGTGCCTTCTCTCTTGCTCTGTAGTCACTCATATTGAGCATATTATCCATACCTAACACGACTGCTAAAGTCACCCCATGATAATCATGCCCTTTTGAGAGCATCTGTGTCCCGACTAAGATATCGCTCTCTTTATCATTAAATCGCTTGAGTGCTTTTTTCAGTTTACTCGCCGTTGTTATGACATCTCTGTCAAACTGCTCTACTCGTGCCTCTGGAAACTGCTTCTCTATCTCTAGAACTGCCTCAGCAGTTCCAAGCCTAGCACTACTAAGATGCGAGCCTCCACACTCGGGGCAGATTTGAGGAATGGCCTGAGAGAAGTTACAGTAGTGACACTTCAGCGCCCTGCTCTTTTGATGCACACTCAATCCTACACTACAAAAAGCACACTTAAAATCATGCCCGCACTCTTGACAGATAAGGTACTTAAAATTTGCCCGTGTTGGCAGAAAAACTATAGACTGCTCTTTTGCTTTAAGCCGCTTCTCTAAAGCATTCATCACCAAAGGAGAGAGTGACTCAACACTTCGCTCATAGATAAACTGCTTTGAGGAGCTAAAGTGTCCCCCTTTGAGTCGTATGTGTGGAAACTTCACATAGGAGGTAAGTGAGGGTGTAGCACTTCCTAATACAACAGGAATATCATAGAGTTGTCCCATATAGATAGCGATATCACGAGCATTGTATCGTGGTCTTGATGCAGATTTGTAGCTATCATCATGCTCCTCATCTACAACAATCAGTCCTAAATCTCTGATGGGCAAAAAGAGTGCTGAACGGGGTCCTGCTATGATTTTTGCTCTGCCACTTAAAAGCTTCTCTTGAGCAACTTTTTTCTGTTTTGGTGTAAGTTTTGAGTGCCACATTACTACCCCATCACCAAAATGCTCCTCAAGGCGCTGTGCCATCTGTGGGGTAAGGGAGATCTCAGGCATCAAAAAGATACTCCGCTTTCCCTCTGCTATCATCTGCTCAAAGAGCTTCATATATATCTCTGTTTTTCCACTTCCGGTATCACCAAAAAGCAGCCCTACTTTTTGTTTTTGTAAAAAGTTACAAGCCTCTTGTTGTTTGTTTGAGAGTTCTATTTTGGATGGAGTAGAAGCTTTTTGCATCAAAATCTGTGGAGTTTGCTCTTTTTGAAATGGGGTTAAAAGTGCGTATGCATCACCAAGGGAGCAGATGTAGTATGAAGCGATAAATTTTGCTAATGCTCTTTGTTTTGAAGAGAAATAAAAGTCACTTACACTCTCTATAAAAAGCGTTTCAAACTCCGGCTCTTCTTCCTTTGAGAGAATAACACCTCTCTTCTCTTTTTTGTTGAGATAGATACATACTTGAGAGCCTAGTAAAAGTTCTTGTGAAAATTTGTAGGAGAGAGGCTCCAAAGGGGAGCCTATGATAGAGACCGCGTAGTAGTGCAAAGAAACAAGGTAGTTTTTTAATTCACAAGCTTAGCGCAGGTTGAGTTTGTAGTGTCACAAGTAAACTTTCCATTTGAACGAGTATATGTAAAAAGAACAGAGGTCGTTCCAGTTTTGAACTTATACTTATTTAGTGCTGCAGACTCTGAAACTTTATGCCAGCCACCATTATCTGTGCTATCTTTGACGCCATATCCCAAAACACCACCAAAAAGACCTCCACTATTTAACGCTGTTCCGGAGATATACTTAGAATCACCTTTAATAAGACGATTTTGGCGCTCTGTTATGATACCTGAACGGATAGAAGCTACATCAGCTTTTCCTTTAGCTATAGTTGCATCAGCCTTGGAGGCAGAAAATCTAGGAACTGCTACAGAAGCAAGGATACCAAGCACGACGATAACAAATATCATCTCTAACATTGTAAATGCATTTTTCATATTTTTTCCTTCGCTGCGGAATCTAAATGGGCAGAATAAAAAGAGTAAGAGGAGGTTGCAACTCCTTCTTACTTAGAAAGAGTTGCAGCTAACATGGAACAAACTGACTAGCGATTAGTCCATATGTTTCACATCACCATTTGGTAATGTAACTGTCGTTGCAGTTGCAGCAGTTACACCACTACATCCCTCAAAAGTTTTTACTTTAGTAAGAGAATTCACAGTATTTGGATCATTAAAGTATGCACCTCTCAACCCTTGAATACAAGTCTGTGAGTCTTGATCTTTTTTAGCATTCTCAGCATCTGCTTTTGATTGTGTTAATCTTGGAACCGCAACTGCAGCCAAAATACCTAAAATAACGATAACGAAGACCAATTCGATCATAGTAAAACCAGCTCTTTTCATAAAGAACTCCTTAATTGAAATATTTGGATTACACAAGTAATCTTAAGTGTCATTATGAGCCTAATTTGTTTAAAGTTTGCTTAAATCTACTCTTTTTAGCTCATTTTATTTAAAATTTCAAATAAACCTATCATAATATTCACTTATATTATAAAATGATGTAATCACTTTGTCACTTAAAGGAAATAGAGCTGTAATCTCTCTGTTTTATACTTCGCCAAATTTAAATACGGAGTTATTCAACATGACAAAATCAGTAAAGCAAATCGTTCCAAGTCTTTTAGTAGCAGCACTCGTTGCATCATTTACAGGGTGTGGAGGAAGTAATGACTCTAGTTCACCAGCTACATCGACTACACAAACAGAAACTACTTCTGCAACCACAACGACAGAGACTACAACAACAGATAATAAAGTAGCACTCTCTGGAGAGATAGTAGCAGACAAAACACTTACAGCAGACAAGGTATGGGTTATTCATGGTATGGTAACTGTCAAAAATGGTGCTACACTTACTATTGAACCGGGGACTACCATTCTTGGAAAAGCTGGAACGGGTGCGAACTCTTCTTATATGGTTATAGATAAAGGCGCGAAAATCATGGCAGAGGGTACAGCCGACAAGCACATCCTTTTTACTTCAGAGACTGCTTATGACACAGGTGTAGAGGCTGCTGGTCAATGGGGTTCTTTAGTTATCATCGGAAATGCTGCAAATGCACAGGTTGAGCCTTATGAAGTAAATCCTGACTTTGTTGCAGGTGAGTCAAATATGGCAGATAACTCTGGTGTATTAAAGTATGTAGATCTTTATAACTCAGGAATTACTATAGAGGAGAACAAAGAGCTCAATGGTCTCTCTTTAGTTGGTGTTGGTTCAGGGACTACTATTGATAACTTGAGAGTTGAGAGATCTGATGATGACTGTGTTGAAATCTGGGGTGGTACTGTAAACTTAAGCAATGTTACTGTTGCTGGCTGTACAGATGATCAGTTTGATATTGATGATGGTTTCTCTGGAACTGTCACTAACCTTACGATTAATCAAACTACTGGAAATGCTGGTATTGAGATGAGTGGTGAAACGCATGCTACCTTTGATGGATTTACTATCAATGTAAGTGAGTCTGTAAAAGAGGGTGGCATTTACTTCAAAAAAGATGGTATCGGTGGTATCTTTAAAAATGGTACAATCAACTACAATACTCCTGAAAATGGGTATGGTGCTATCCACTCAAAAGGAACATTTGACTCTGCAAATACCTCTTTTACAAATGTAACTTTAGCTGGTTCTAATCCTGATAAATTTACTGGTGCTTCTGCAAGTGGACTAGAGACTGCTTTTACTGCAGGAAGTGGAAATAAAAAATAGTACGCTAAGTTAGGTTTCTACCTAACTTACAACTCTGTAACACAAAATGTTACCTTGTCACCTTTTTGTAACTTTTATGTAATCCTTCTAAAACCTCCCTTTTATATCATTTCACCATATATACCAAATGGAGAAATAATGATTGTCAATCCCACAAAGATAACAACTGCCCTGCTTTTAAGTGCTACTTTATACTCACCCCTGTCCGCATCTAATACAAATGAAGAGCTTGTAAACTCTATTATCGCCCTGAGAGGAGATGTTGAAAATCTCTACACAGATATCAAGGAGAACAAGCAGAGATATAACGCACAGATGAAATCACTCTCTATGCAGATCACAGACTCCCAAGCGCAAATAAATAGAAAAACAACAACTATCAAACTTGCTAAAAATGAGCTAGAAAAAATCAAACTAAAAATAGAAGAGACAGCTACTGGAAACTCAGAGATGAGACCTCTTGTTATGAATGCGCTTTCACTTTTAGAGACAAGTATCAAAGAGGGTATTCCTTTTATGGTAGAGCAGAGAGTTGCAGACCTACATAAAATAGAGTCGGACTTAAAAGCTGGTGTGATTACAAATGAGAAAGCACTTGCGCTTACTTGGGCAAGTTATGATGACCTCATCCGTCTTACAAAAGAGATAGGTATCTTTAAACAGCAGATAGAGTTTGGAGGTAAAAAAGTTTTAGCGAAGGTTGCAAAGCTTGGTTCTGTTGCTCTTTTCTTCTCTACTCCAAATGAAGCAGTTGGTTTTGTGGTTAAAGAGGGAAACACTTACGCATACAAACATATAACAGATCCAGAAGATAGTAAAAAAATAGTAGCACTCTTTGATGCACTACAAAAACAGATTCGTACAGGCTACTTTGAACTACCAAATGCCCTAGTTTTACAGGAGAGTAAATAATGCAAAAAATTCTAATCACATTTCTACTACTAATGAGTACACTTTTAAGTGCTGATGAACTTTACAATGCTTACCAAAAAGAGTTTACATTTTTAAAAGCACAAAAATCAGAACTGCAAAAAAGAGCAGCCAAAGAGAAAGCTTTTCAAACAAAAGAACTCGCAAAAGCAAAAGCGAAAGTACAGCGTCTTCAAAACAGACTTGTAGAGCTTTCACAAACAAACCAAAATATCCAGAAGCAGATAGAGAAGTCTGGTGTAATGCTTGATGATAAAAAATCAAACAAAGAGATCTCTGCAAGTGTTCTTATTCAAGCTGCTTCACTACTTGGTGATTACAAGATTCATGTAGATGACTCAAAAAATGCAGACATTATCGCAGTCATGCAACAAGCTTTTGAAGATGCATCACAACTCTATAAAAAACTCTCTTCACGACAAGTGGTAGATGGAAAATTTTATCTCATAGATGGAACAACGGCTGAGGGGAAGATAGTCAAAATTGGCAATATCGCAGCCTATGGTATCTCAAAAAATGTCGCTGGCACTCTTGCTCCCGCAGGAAATGGTGAGTATAAAATTTGGAACAAAGATACAACTGCAGATGCCCAAGCGATGTTAGCAGGAAAGAAGACAAAAGAGTTAAAAATATTTATCTATGAAAACTTAGATAAAGATGTAGAATATACAAAAGAGAAAACACTTCAAGATACACTTGATGGTGGGGGAACTATTGGGTATATCATCTTAGCACTTGGAGCTTTAGGTCTGCTTCTAATTTTGCTAAGAGTTATACTGCTTACACTTGCAGGTTCAAATGTCAAAAAGATTACTGATATTGTAATCAAAAAAGTGGAGAGTGGCAAAGCCAATGAAGCACTTGATGCAGTAAAAGGCTTTAAAGGTGCTACTGCTCGTGTTATCAAAGCGACACTAAGAAATATAGACAGAGATAGAGATCATATTGAAGATATCGTAACAGAGAACATCTTAAATGAGAGCTCGAACATCGATAGATTTGGTAACTTTGTACTTGTTCTTGCCGCTGTTGCGCCACTTCTAGGTCTGCTTGGAACGGTAACGGGTATGATCGCTACTTTTGATATCATCACTACGCATGGTACGGGAGATCCGAAGCTTTTAAGTGGTGGTATCTCTGAAGCGCTAGTAACTACAATGCTTGGTCTTATCGTTGCAATTCCTCTACTTCTTTTAGGAAACTTACTGAGTGGTTGGGCGCAGAGTATTAAAGACTCTATGGAGCAGAGTGCGCTTCATATCGTAAACCTTTTTGAGATAAACAAAGCATAATGGAAGCACTACTCATCTACTGGGGGCAGTTCTTACACTTTATGAACTCTGGGGGAGCTATCATGTGGGTACTTTTTATCTTAAACCTTTTTCTTTGGTATGGATTAGGGTACAGATACCTCACACTCAAGCGTGGAACACAGGGAAATGTACGAAGACTTATAGAGAAACATGAAAAAAGAGGCGATAAAAAAGTCTATAAGGGTCTGCTTGATTTTGCAGTCCATGATGCACTGCAAGCTGCGAAGGTAGCGAAGTCCATAGGGGAAAAACCAAGAGAGTATATTTATGATGTACTCTTTGTTTACATGAGAGTTACCTCAAAGTACTCTACTTTGGTAAAAACCATAGTGATGCTCGCACCACTTGTCGGGTTACTAGGAACAGTTATAGGGATGATAGAGACATTTGATGCACTCCAATCAAGTGCGATGTTCTCTCAAGGTGATTCAATTGCCGGTGGTATTTCAAAGGCACTCTTTACAACAGAACTTGGTTTAGTTGTAGCCGTTCCCGGGTTAATCTTTGGAAAAATACTCGATAGACAAGAAAATCAGTACGACTTAGAGTTTGAACAGATAGTGGACATTATAAGTACAAAATAGATAAAGGATAAAAAATGAGATTTAGACAAAAGCAACAAAATGTAGATACGGTGGATGTTTCGCCACTCATAGATATGGTTTTTATTCTCCTTATCTTTTTTATGGTGACAACAACCTTTGTCAAAGATATGCAACTTGAACTCAACCGTCCCTCAGCGGCTTCTGCATCACTGGCTTCAACAAAAGTTCTTCGTGTTTACATTGATAACACAAGTGAGATCTACATAGATAACCAAGCTCTGAAACTTTGGGCGATTCAGAGTAAACTCAGAGACCTACTCAAAACATCTACTGAAAAATCTGTTCTTGTTATCACAGATGGTGACATCCCTGTAAATGTACTTATAGATGTAATAGATGAAGTGAAAATGAGCGGTGCCAAAGATGTAGCCGTTTCAACCACTAAAGAGATGGGATAATGAAATACAGCACAAAAGGAAGAGCTTTTGGAGCACTCTTAAGTATGCTTTTTGGAGCACTTTTGATGATAGTTTTAGTTATCTCTTTTAACAAAAGCGTCCAAGAGAAAGAGCCAAAGGTAAAAAAAGAGGTTCGTACTATGAAGGCGGCAAAGACGCACAAAAAAGCAAACAAGCCCAAACCAAAGCCGAAGCCAAAACCAAAAAAAGCACAGCCAAAAGCACCACTACCAAATATGAACTCGCTTCTTGGTGGTGTGGCGATGCAAATACCTGAGTTTGAGACAGAAGATATTGCAGGGGATTCAAGTAAATTACTTGAGAGTATCGCTGAAGATGCCATCATGAATGAGAACACAGTAGATGTAAAACCAAAAGTACTATCTCGCTCACCTCTAGAGTATCCCCAAGCTGCCCTCAAAGATGGCATCAAGGGGTATGTAATTATTAATATTTTAATCGCTAAAGATGGAAGCGTAGAGTTAGCAAAAGTTTTAGACGCACAACCAAGTGGTGTGTTTGATGCAGCAGCACTGGGTGCTGTTCGTTCGTGGAGATTCTCTCCTGCTATGTATAAAGCGAAGCCTGTTAAGATGTGGGCAAAACAAAAAATTAAATTTCAGTAGGGATAGAGATGATAAAAAATATACTACTTACACTTTCACTCCTTCTTTTGATGCAGAGTTCACTCTTTGCTCAAAAGCAGAGTGAAGATATGGTTGACCACCTCGCTCTGGCAACACTTATGATATATGATGCAAGATATGACAAAGCGCAAGAGGAGTTAGCCCTTGTAAACAAAAAGAGTCCAAAGTTTGATGCTGCGAAATACTACTCTGTTGCAGCGGTCTTTTACTCCGAACAAAAAGAGACAAAAAAAGCGATAACATCATATAAAAAAGCGATAGAAGCAACAAAGGTTAAAAAATTTGTAGCACCAAAGATAGAGACAAAAGAGAAGTATCTCTTCTCTATCGCAAGTGATACACAAGAGAAGCAAAAAGTAGCTCCTTTTGATGCACAAAAGAAACGCCAAGAGAAACTCTCAGAACTCTATATGTTTATAACACAGGAGTACTACAGACTCAAAGATTATAAAAACACAGTCGCTTCACTTGAGGCTGCACAAGAGAGGGGAAAGAGTCGTGCAGGACTCTTTACACTTCGTGCTGAGTGTTACTATAAACTTAAGGAGTACTCCCAAGCAATAGAAGCACTTAACGATGGTATCACAAGATTTCCTGATGATGCGACACTTCTCAAGCAGAAGTTCTACTACTTTGCAGATCTCAAACTCTACCAAGCAGCTATTGATGCTGCGAAGGTTTATATGGCTAAGGTTGGTGTGAGTTCTGCTGAGTATATTGCTCTTTCACAAATGCTTATCAGTGCAAACCAGATAGAGAGTGCCATCAAACTTTTAGAGGAGTCTAAACTCAAGTTTCCTAGTGATGCAAAGATTGGCATTTTACTCGGACACATGTACCTCAAAAAAGGGATGAAAAATACAACTGCGCATCTTTTTGAAGAGAGTTCATACTACGATAAAGAGTACTTAAAGGATGCAGTGGAGATGAACAGACGCGCTGGAAATAATCTACACGCTCTGTATCTCAATGCACAAAATATTGACAAGGTAGAGAAACTCAAACAAAAAATAGCTATCTACCTCAACGCTGAGGAGTATAGAAAAATTATTGGCTTACAAAAAGCACTCAAGCGCTACAAGATGCTCGATGATGATAACCTACGCTATGCCCTCGCCTACTCTTACTATATGGCAGGTGATTATACAAATGCAGAGAATCAACTCAAGTTTATCTCCGACAGTGAGCTCTTCTCAAAAGCAACAGTCATTCGTAAAAATATAGAAAAATGTACTAATAATACGCTGGAGTGTCTCTAATGAAACAACTACTAAAACTACTCACTCTACTCTTTTTACTTAGTAGTGGAGTCCAAGCTGAAGATACAGGTTCGGCTTCTATATTTTCATTTTTTAATGGAATCGCTTTGGAGAACAATGAAGTGCTTGTTGATGGTGAAGATAAATACTTTACCGATGAGGATGGATGTGCTGAGATTATCTTAGAGGTTGGGAAACATCAAGTAGAGATATTTGCTAAAGATGCAGAGGGACATAATCTCGGTTATGCCAAAAAGAGCATAGAGATTAAAGACTCTCGTGATACACAGTTTATCGCTACTTTTAATGACAAAAGTGCTGTTCCTTATATAGAAGTCGATACACCTATTGGTGAGGGAGATGTAAACTTAGATGATACTCAAAGAGTAGGAACACTAAATGGTCTTATCTTGACATCGGATAAGTCGCTACCTATTGCCAATGCAAGGATTTTTGTAAAGGGAAGCTCTCTTGAGGCAAGAAGTGATGCAGAGGGAAAATTTACTATTGAGATTCCCGCAGAGCGAAATATTAGTATTTCTGTTGTTCATTCAGAGTATAGTGCACAAAATGTTGAGAACTTAATAGTAAGCACTAATGCAGTCATAAACACTACTGTAAAACTAACACCTGCAAGTATGGAACTTGAAGAGTTTATCGTTTTAGCACCAAAAGTAAAAGGCTCCATCGCTAGTATCATGGCAGAAGAGAAGGCGACTAGTGCCATTACAAACATAGTCGGTGCAGCGGAAATGTCTAAGAAGGGTGACTCAACTGCTGCTGGAGCACTCAGACGTGTAACGGGTGTAACACTTGTTGGAGGTAGAGATATCTATGTGCGTGGTTTGGGTGGTCGTTACTCAAACATAGAGATGAACTCAATGCCTCTTCCATCTCCTGATCCACAAAGAAGAACTGTGCCTCTTGATATCTTTCCTGCAGCTGTTATTGGCTCGATGAAAGTACAAAAGAGTGCTACTGCTGACATCCCTGCATCATTTGGTGGGGGATATGTTGACATTAGAACAAAAGATAAATCAGAAGAGAACTATTTTAAAGTAACTACTGAGCTTAAAGCAAACTCATTTACAGGCAAAGAGGTAAACTCTTATGCTGGAAGTTCTACTGACTACTTAGGGAGTGATGATGGGTATAGAGCTATTCCGGCTCAGATTATGAATGATGCAAAGATTGTTGTGGGAGAGAGTGTACCTAGTTTTGACCCTGCAAATAATGAGGCCTATACCAAAGCCATCACAAACAGACTCTTTACAACAACAAAAGAAAATCTACCAGTCGGTGGAAAATTTACTCTTGAAGGTGCCTATAACCTAAAGATTGCAGAGAAACATGAACTCTCATTTTTTGCAAACTATGCCTATGGTCAAAATCATATCGCTAGAGAGGAGGAGTACTTCACTTATGACTACAACAAAGAGATAGACTCTCTCTACAAAGACCCTGAACAGTTTGGTGACAACTATACAACACTCAACAGATACACCAATGCGGGTATTTTTAATGTTCACTATAACTATGCCGATGTTTTTAATCTCAAGTTTACAAAACTCTACTCGAAGATATCTGAAAAAGTTACAAAAATCTCTGATGGTATAGCCAACTCTGATGATGATTGGAAGATACGCTATGACTTAAACTGGGAAGAGAGAACTCTTGATGCCAATCAGCTCAATGGTGATACAAAGTTTGCAATAGCAAACTTTGAGAACTTTTTACACTTTGGTGCTGAATATGCCACAGCAGACCTTGACCAACCTGCAAACTATAAATATGCTTATCTCAGAGATATTCGTTTTGATGGTGTGGTGCGCGGAGAGCCATATCTTGATAGATTCTCACCCAATGCTTTTTTAAATCTTACTTCAGAGGATACAATGATGGCATTTTATCTCAAAAACAGAACCATGCTTGCACTCTTTCATGAAAAGGATTACTTTGAGATAGGTATGAGTGGGAGTACAAAAGAGAGAGCATCTCGATATAACAAGTTTATGATGCAAAAAACAACATCTGATACAGGGGAGAACAAACTCACAGATGATATTGATACAATTTATAATACACATATCCGAAACAACTATGATGCAACATTTCGACTTGACATCGCCTTTCAACCTGCTTACTGGTATGATGCAGCAGTAGATGAGAGTAGTTATTATGCCAAACTATTTCTCAATCCTACAAAAGAGCTAGAGATTTTACTCGGTGCAAGGCAGACAAACTTTCAACAAACAGTATACCAGTACACAAACAATGACAATGCACTCTCTCCTATACAGAGAGTACCTGAGTCACTCTCATTTAACCAGCTCCTTCCTGATGTAGGGTTAAAATATAAATTTGACAGAGATAATCAAATCAATTTTGCATTTTCTCAGACCTATATTGTTCCAGATTTACGCGAGTTTACAAGTGCTGAATATTTTCACCCCTATGAAGTGGCAACAGTAAAAGGAAACCCTAATCTTCTCAATACAGACATTATGAACTATGACTTAAAATACTCTCACTACTTCTCAGCGAGTGAAAATATAAATGCAGGTCTCTTTTATAAGTACCTCGATAAACCCATAGAGGATGTGATGCTCCCCTCCTCCTCTCTGCCGAGATATGGATATGATAATGCAGATAATGCGGTTTTATATGGTTTTGAAATAGATGGCAGAAAAAATCTTGACTTTATAAATAAGGGACTCAAAAACTACTACATCGGTGGAAATTTCTCCTATACTAAGTCTGAAGTAACACTCAGACAAGAGCAAGAAAAGCTCTATACAAACAACTATAGAGAGCTACAAGGACTCTCGCCAATCGTCATAAATATCTCTACAGGCTATGAGTCCAAAGGGAGAAATGTAACACTCTCTTATAATAAAATGGGAGAGAGAATCCGTAAAGTCGGCATGATAGATGGCAATGATGAGTATCCTGACTACTACGAAATACCACCACAGATTTTAGACTTTGTCTGGATAGAGAGTTTTGAAAATGGATTAAGCTTTAAACTGAAACTACAAAACCTGCTTGATGAAGAAACCATCTGGTATCAGGGAAGCAAAGAGAATATCACCAATAGATTTAGAGTTGGAAGATTTTACTCTTTGGCTGCATCTTACAAGTTCTAGTTTGTAATCAAAAAGTAACCTGATGTACCTATAATATGCCTATGAATAATAAAATAATAGTTATAGAAGATGAAGAGGATTTGCTCGACTTACTGGAGTACAACCTGAGTAAAGAGGGGTTTGATGTTGTTGGCTTTTTACATACTAATACAGCTTCCAAAATACTCGAAGAGGAGGAGATTGACCTCATTATCATGGATAGAAATCTACCGGGGGTAGAGGGGAGTGAGTATATCAAAGAGTTACGAGAAGATGGCATACAGATACCCGTCATCTATCTCACAGCAAAAGATAAAGAGCGTGAAATAGAGGAGGGATTTTTAAGTGGTGGTGATGACTATATGACAAAACCCTTTAACATGAGAGAACTTATACTGCGTATAAAATCTATTCTCAAACGCACAAAACGCATTTTAAATGAAGGTTCTCTTCGCCATCGTGATCTGCTCTTAGATTTAGGCTCTCGAACACTGCAGATAGAGAAACAAAGTGTATCTATAACAAAACTAGAGTTTGACCTTTTACATGAGTTCATTCGTAATAAAAATAGTATCTTAGATAGAGATTATCTCCTAGAGAATGTGTGGCAAGATGTGCAAGAGAGAGAATACAAAACAGTCAATGTAGCCATTACACGACTCAAAGTGAAGATAGATCCAAAGAAAACAAAAAATTATATCCAGACTATTCGTGGAGTCGGTTATAAACTTTCCTAAAGGGATACAATGAAAGAACAGATACTCATCATAGATGATGATAGTGATATTTTAGAACTGCTTGAGTATAACCTCAGTGATGCAGGATATGATGTACTTGGATTTTTAAGTACAAAAAATGTACGCACCGCTCTGCTACAAGAGGATATACGCCTTATCATCATAGATAGAAATTTGCCTGATATTGAGGGGAGTTACTATATCGAGATGCTTCGTAGTAAAAATATCAATACACCTGTCATTATGCTCTCTGCAAAAAACTCTATAGAGGAGATACGAGAGGGGTTTGTCAAAGGTGCTGATGATTACATCACGAAACCTTTTGATATGCAAGAGCTTATCTTACGAGTAAAAGCTATTTTAAAAAGAAGTGGCTCTGAGCAAAAAGAGCTTGTAGAAAATATAAGTTACAGAGATTTAAAGCTTGACTTAAATATGCATACAGTGACCATTAATACTAAAGAGATTACCCTTACAAACCTAGAAACTACCCTCCTTCAGATTCTACTACTTAACAAAGGGAAAGTGCTTGATAGAGAGTTTTTACTCCAACATGTCTGGAGAGACACACACTCTATTCACCATAAAACTGTCAATGTAGCTATAAAAAGGCTCAAGGAGAAAATAGACCCACACAAAGAGAAAGAGTATATAAAAACTATTCGAGGTGTTGGGTATTTAGTAGCATAAAAGAAAAATACGTGTATAATAATAAGAAATTTTATCACAAAGAAATAAAATGGCACATAGACTCACTCATACTTTCAAGTTTACAACACAATCTACAGAGGATGTGAACACAACACTTTACAATATTATCTATATTAGTGAAGAGGATGAAAAAAAACACTTTGTGCAATATATACAGTATGAACTAGTTGATGAAAAGTATATTATGCTTTCTCAAGTTAATGTTAAAGTTGATAGAGCTTACTATTTAGAAATCGCAAATATATGCTTAGATGAGCGAGAGAGACGACGCTACCTCTTCTCCATACTTGGTAAACGTCGTTTTGGCGCAAATAGCAGAAGATATGACTACTATCTTCTCCACAAAAAGCATACCCCAGAAGAGCTAGAAGAGGAGTATGAAACTTTTAGTGATGCAAACTCCTTCAAGCCTTGCTATACTGAAAAAACTGACTACTCTCTCAATGAATACCGTGTTCATTCCATTAAAAAAGAGACATCTTACATTCTATTTTTAGATCAGATAAATACTACTCAAAGAAAAAGACTACATAAAATATTTTGTGTAGAACTATCGCTTGAAGATTATAACTACTTTGCAAAAATCGAAAAAGGCAAAAAGAGAGTAAACTACCTTTTTAACAAAATAGGAAAAATCTACTTCAAGTCTTTACAAAAAGAACAACTCGCACTCAAAGAACCACTTACCTCTCATGAGGAGTTAGCACTCTCTAAGCTTGTCACCTCTGCGCAAGCACTTGAGAAGAGTTCAAGAGTAAATGATAATACTACTTTTAGAAAACTTCAAGAGAAAGAGGATGTTCTCTGTAATGGCGATTTATGCCTCCATACAAGCTGTTTTTCACTTATGAACAACCCATCAGATACCCAAACTATAAAACTTTTTCAGAGTGCTTTAGATGTATTTATTCTACATACCAAAGGTATGTCGCAACTCGATGAGATTATCACCTATTTTCAAAAAATAAATGAACTTGTAGAGGCTGGTACAATCGCCTATCTACTCGCAAAAAATGATAATGATATAAAAGATATATTTCTCTATATGCTAGAATCTTTTACAGCTTGGAATGATGCACTCTATCATACTAAAGATGAAGATGTTAAAGCCTTCAATACTGCCACAATTGACTTAGCAGACTCTCTGCGATACCTTGTAGATGTCTGTTATAAATTCAAACACGAGTACAAATGTATAGAGGTTGAAAAAGAGCAAGAACTCAAGCAGGAAAATACCTATGTTATCACCTCTGCGAAAGACTATTTTGATGATGTTGAAATTGATTCAGAGATATATGATGAGCTTCACGAATTGGAGCGAGAGGTAGATATACTCAACTATTCAGAGAGTTACACCTATGAACTTCACGAGAAATTGATTCGATTTTTTGACGGATATACAAGCGCTCTCAATCCACTCTTTGAGTTCAAAGACTTAAGTTACTCACTAATGCTACTGAGTCAAAAACTCTCCGAGTACGAGATTGAAGAGAACTCAGCCATCTTACTAGAACTTATGCGAGGACTAGTATCTGATTTGATGGAGTGGAAAAAGAGTGTTTTAGTAGAGCAGAGTGCCGAAGATATTCATTATATGGACAAATCTTTCTACTCAAACATAGCACAAATCGAGATGTCCATAGAGCATAGTGAATTTGTAGATGATGATGCAATAGAGTTTTTTTAAACCCTAATCCATCTGCCATTTAAAAATGATACTCGCATAACCACTAACCATATTACCCATACGATAAGTGACGCTATTTTTTGTATTTTCTGCTTGGATGCTCATCACACGCGCACCGATTTCTAAATCTGCAGCATCACCTAAATGAATGTTTGTTCCCACATCACCACCTACATAGTAATCACGGATAGTTCTTGAAAACGTCTCTCCCGAAGCACGAAACTTCATATTTGCTATACCACCATTAGCCCCAATAAAAAAGTTCATAACATCAAAAGCATTCATTTTATACTGAAGTTCCGCACCAAAAGTACTAATATAGTCATAAGAACTCTCACCCGTATAATATCGTCCGCTTAAAAATGCTCTAAAATCTTCCGTCTCTGCACCAATTTTAAGTCCAGCATGTCCTACTTTTGCACTATACTGTTCATTGTTAGCACTCGTACCATTCTCATATCCAAGTGTATTGTAACCACCCTCAATCCCTACTAACGACTTTGTCTGAAACTCATACTTTGAGATATCTGCCATTAAAGATGATGCAGCCAAAAGCACACCAAAAGCAGCAAGTTTTAATCTACTATTTATCATTTTTTTCCTTTTTTAGAATTCACTACCCACTAACAGATCAGTTATCGTAATCGTACCACCATCACCACCATTGGTAATTTTGATATCTACATATCCAACACCATTATATACGCATGATGTTATATCATGATCACTCATAGAATCTCCTGCATACTCCCATGAGACACCATCACCTACTACTTGAGCAACATATCCAAAATTAGCATTTTGATAAAATTCAGAAGAGTCTTTAATAGAGATATCAAATCGTACAGTTCCTGTAAAACCAGCTGCAAAAGCATAAGTAGAAGTTGTTAATCCAGTTCCTCTGAGCGTAATTTTCTCGGCATACCCAATACGAGCTGTTTTCTTATTATGCTCTCCTAAGAAATTTGCCCACAGCATCACATCTTTTCCCACAAGATAGGAGTCATACTCTACCAAAATATCCATACTACCATAATCTTTTAATCTATTATCACCATCAGGCGTATATACATTAGCTACAACAGGCGTACCAGAGCAGGTCTCATTTCTAAAGTTATGCCCAACTGCAAAACCAAGTCCTGAAGTATCTGTTCCATTATAATCATCCAAAAGAGAGAGTGTATTTCCAGAAACTACTGCATCTATATCCCATTTCCCTGCGGCATTAAAGGTATAACCCTCTCCAAAAAGAACCAACTTATCATTCACTAAATCCACATTAGAAAAGACATCTTCTTGCGCAACAAAAATGTCTGGTGAACTATTTTTCAGTGTGCCACCTGCCAAAGGTTCTGCATCTGACTTTTGTCCATAATAGAGATAACCTGCTACATTCTTAGGCGTTGCTGATGTTTGTGCATATCCTGTTATCAGACCTGTAGAGATGACAGGATTTGTATTGACACGGTTATTGTAAGAGTCCGTAACGGTTAAAACCCAACGCTCTACAAATTTGTTTGTCGTTGTATTTTTATCTGTTCCAGCGTATGTAAAGCTCATAGCTGTTGGAGGTCCAGAGAATACGACAACACCAAAGGTCTCTTTGATTGTTCTGTTGACATCATTATAGTCTCTAAAAGAGGCTTCTACCTCGATGTCCACTAATCCAGAGAGGCGCTTCGTATCAATGTTAACAGACATACTATTTTTATTTTTAAGTGTTATGGAACTTCCCGAGACACCAAAGCTATCGGAAAGTGTTGCTATGTCTGCATTTTTTGATGTGATTTTTATTGAGTGTATATTTTCATCTGGTAGTGCTACATTGTCTGCATCATAAATAGTATAAGAGACAGATTCGCTACTGTTAAGATTCATACTGAGTCCCGGCGCACTTGTCTTTAAAAAATAATCTGTCAAGACAACTTGTTTCGATTCATTAGTATCTATTTTTACAGTAAAAGTCTTTGCAGTCGAGATATTAGAGTCATGATAAAATGAAAATTCCAACTCACTATAGTCAAGACTCTTTAAATCTTTTGGACCAGTATATACAAAGGAGGCTACTCCATTTACTATCTCAGCACTATTTTTATCAAAAGTTCCGACATCTTTCCCTTGAAGTACCAAATCAGGATTAATTCGCTTTACAGTTCCTGTTTCATAAGGGTTATTTGTAGCATCATATACATAGACATCTATACCTACTGTCTGACTATTTGTCGTAAGTGTAACACTATTTGTCGGCAATACAACTATCGCCTTTGAGCTGTTTGTATCTTCTACAACAGGCACATCACCAGCTGATTGCGGATCACTATTGTTTCCTTGACATCCACTCAATGAAAAAAGCAGAAGTGCTGAGAGTAAAAAAAGTTTAAAATTTTGCATAAGAATCCTTAATAATATTACTTTAGTTGATAATTATAGCCTCTATGATATAAAGTTAACTTTAAATAGCACTACTTAATAGATTTTGCACATACATATGCACTACTAAATGCCCATTGAAAATTATAACCACCAAGTTCTCCCGTTATATCGGCAACTTCTCCAATAAAATAAAGCCCTTTTACTTTTTTTATCTCTAAACTTTTACTCTCTAACTCATCTACGACTACGCCACCTCTGCTTACTTCAGCTTTTGTGAAGCCAAAAGTCCCTGCTGGTGCGAGTTTGTACTCTTTTAATAGCAAGAGCTTTACTCTCTCCTCTTTAGAGAGTTTATAGCACTCTTTATCTTCTACATCTACTGCATTTAAAAGTGCTTTTGCCAATCTTTTTGGAAGTTGCATCGCTGAAGTTACTAATTTTTTACCACTAAGCAGTTCATTGAGGTTTTTATCTGGAAAAAAATCAATAGCGATATCCCCACTCCTCCAATAGAGTGATGCAGAGAGAACAGCCGGTCCACTAATGCCTTTATGTGCAAAGAGCATCTCCTCTTTGAGCAATCTATCTCCCACTTTTATATGTACATAGCAGCTCAAACCACTCAGCTCTTTCATCCAAAACTGCTCTTTTTGTAGCGTGAGGCCAACGAGTGCAGGCGTAAACTTTTTTGTTTGGATGGCAAAACTTTTTGCTATTTCAAGTCCGATATCACTCGCACCTAAAGAGGCAAAACTTTTCCCTCCTGTTGCTACAACAAGATTTTTACCTCTAAATTCTCCCCTATCACTCTTTACTATAAAAGTATCTCCCTCTTTTATAGCCCCCTCCACTCTGGTTTGTAAAAATAAATCACACCAATCACTATTTTTTTTAAGTACACTAATAATAGCTTCAGAACCCTCTTTACAAAAGTAGTATCGCTCTTTTCTAAGCTCCAAATCAATCCTGTTGCGCTCTAAAAATCGTAAAAGGCTATTTTTGGAAAATCGTTTGAGTGTGGCGTGTAGTAACTCTGCATCACCGTCAAAATTTTCTACTTTTACACTTGCATTTGTAATATTACACTTCCCTCCACCAGAGATTTTAAGCTTTTTGGCAACCTTGTCACTTCCCTCTAGTATAGCTACACTTTTTTTTCTACTCAGATTGCTAGCACACATAAGCCCACTTGCCCCTGCACCAAGAATTATTACATCATATATTTTCATCTTTGAATTATACGATATAATTACATAAAAAAAAGAAGTAACATGAGCAACAAACTCCATATCGTCTCTCTAGGATGTACGAAAAACCTTGTAGATACAGAAGTAATGATGGGAAAACTCCAAAATTTTGAACTTACAGACAATAATGAAGAGGCAGATGTCATCATCGTAAATACCTGCGGTTTCATCGATGCAGCAAAAGAGGAGTCTGTAAATACTGTTTTAACTCTCCATGATGCAAGAAAAGAGGACTCTCTTTTGGTTATGGCAGGGTGTCTCTCTGAGCGTTATCAAGATGAGTTGATGACACAGATTCCAGAGGTTGATATCTTTACCGGTGTAGGTGATTATGACAAGATAGATGAACTTTTAGTAGAGAAAAAGAGCCGCTTCTCAGAAGAGGTCTTTTTGATAGATGGAGCTGAGCGTGTCGTAACGGGTTCCTCGTATCATGCCTACATCAAACTCTCTGAGGGGTGTAACCAAAGCTGTAGTTTCTGTGCGATTCCCTCATTTAAAGGTAAGCTTCACTCTCGTGATTTGGACTCTATCGCTAAAGAGGTAGAAGGACTTGTAAAAAAGGGGTATTATGATTTTTCTTTTGTCTCTCAAGACTCCAGCTCTTATCTGCGTGATCAAAACATAAAAGATGGACTCTCTTTGCTTATTCAGAGAATAGAGCTGATAGAGGGTGTCAAAAGTGCGCGTATTCTCTACCTTTATCCATCTACAACATCTCTAGCGCTGCTAAAAAACATTGCAAAGAGTGAAATTTTCCATAACTACTTCGATATGCCTATCCAGCATATAAATGATGATATGCTGCGCATGATGAAACGTGGTTTTGGAAAAGAGAAGACTATAGAGCTTTTAAAGTTTATGCGCTCACTCCCTAACTCTTTTGTGAGAACAAGCTTTATAGTTGGGCATCCTCATGAGACAGAAGAGATGTTTGAGGAGATGTGTGACTTTGCGGCATCCTTTGGTTTTGACCGCATCAATGTCTTCTCCTACTCTGATGAGGAGACAACACCTGCCTATGAGATGGAGGATAAAATCTCCGATGCGACAAAAGCAAAACGAGCGCAAATTCTTGGTGACATAGCAGCCGAGTGTACACAAAAGTCACTCAAAGCAGAGATAGGCAAAAGAGTACAAATTGTTATTGATGGGGAGAGTGATGCACATGAGTATCTACTAAGTGCGAGAAAACTGCTTTGGGCGCCTGAGATAGATGGTGAAATCTATGTAAATGACCGAACAGATGATGATGCAGAGTTGGAGTTCTTTAAAATCTATGATGCAAAGATAACAGACATCGTTGGAGATATCTTAACTGCAACAGTTGATAATGCTCAAAAATAGAGAACTTCTTCAAAACTCCAAAAATCTTCTAGCCTTTTCGGCTGGAGTAGATTCTACTGCACTTTTTTTCCTTCTTTTAGAGCATAATATTCCTTTTGATATCGCCATAGTAAACTACCATCTTCGCCCTGCAGCCAAAGAGGAAGTAGCATATGCCAAAAAGTTAGCAAAGAGATTTAATTTAAAATGCTACGTCTATGATGCACCTAAGATAGAGAAAAATTTTGAAGCGAAGGCAAGAGAGATTCGCTACAATTTTTTTGAGCAGATAGTAGAACAGTACAGCTACACTACACTCCTTACAGCGCATCACCTAGGTGATAGATTTGAGTGGATGTTGATGCAGTTTTGCAAAGGAGCTGGATGCGTGGAACTCTCAGGAATGCAAAATATCGAAAAAAGAGGCTCTTACACTCTAGTACGCCCTCTACTACATCTTGATAAACAAGAACTTTTAGCATATCTTCATACAAAAGATATCAAATATTTTCATGATGCATCAAATGATGATACAAAATACAGAAGAAATGAATTTCGACACAAACACGCAAATCCACTTTTACAGCAGTACCGTAAAGGGATACAGAAAAGCTTTGAGTACCTTGATGCAGATATAGATTTACTTATAGATGATGTGCAGATAGAAAAATGCAATCAACTCATCTACTTTAAAAGAAGTGACTCAATTCGCTCAGATATAAAAGCCATAGACAACTACTTCAAATCACAAGGCAAAGTGCTAAGTGCAAATGAAAGAGTGCTTATACAGAAGAGTTCTGAGAGTATTATCGCCCGTAAATTTGTTGTCTGGAAAGAGACTCACTACATCTTTATAGCACCTTATGTAGCAGCAAAAAATCTTCCTAAAACACTTAAAGAGAAGTTTCGACTCTTACAAATTGCACCAAAACTTCGAGGCTACTTAGCCTCAGATGCTGAAGCGGTCGTGTTACTCTCTTTGTTGTTAGAGTAAACTTTCATCGTAAAAGAGGAGCGTATCATATCTCCGCTTCGTTTAAAATCTATGGGAAAATTCACCTCAATAATCCAGTCGCTCTTATTAACCGCATCTAAAAAGTCATAAAAATTTGTCGGAGAGTTGATTTTAGAGCTGGTGTTTACCTCATAGATGGCAAACTCCTCCTCTACATTCGCAAAGTTAACAGATGTCACACGCAGAGTAGAAAAAAACTTTTTATTTTCTCGCTCAAACTTTTTTGGATTAAAGGTTGCATCAAAAGAGGTAATAATACGTCTGTTTGTATGTTGTAACTCTTTGAGACTCTCAAGAGTCTCTGCATGAAAGTTTTCATACTCTCGTAACTCTTGTGCTACTTTTTTCATCTCAAATCGTTTCACACGATACTCTTGTCCGGCAGGAATAAGCACTAAAAAAGAGAAGAGCAATACAAATATAAAAAGAGCAAGTGATGCAACTATAAGATAAATTTGCTGTCGTGAAATGCTACTTTTCATCTGAGTAACTCTCCTCATCATCCATGTAGTTTGTCGAGACAAAATGTAACCAACCATTTGCAGTAGGGTAAAAACTACTATATGTTCTGTGAAAGATAGAGCGTAGTGGTGCTTGAAGCATAAAGTTATAGACATCTTTGTTTGGTGTAATACCATAGAGTATAAGACCATTTTTCAATAATTTTGCCTCTGAGAGTGTTATTCGAGAGGGAACCAAATCAAAAAGATTTTTAATAGACTCTTTTAAAACCATATTTTGCGTAAAAACTTTCTCACTAATCTCCTTTTGATGTTCTATAAAGGTTATACTCTGCTCTATTGACGCTACAGATTTCTCAAGTTTTGCTTGTTCAGCGAGCATATCTTCTTTATCAACCACAAAAGCGTAATTTTTATAGACTAAAAAGAAGTATGTAAGTAGTAACATTCCAATGGTGACAGCAAAAAAACTGATAAGTAACTGCATATCCTCTGTTAAAGCACTCTTTTTACGAGGAGCTATATAGCTGTACTTCATAACACTAACTCCATTTTAGTTACTTCGCAAAGCTCCATAGGAAGATTAATATGTCGAATATAGACATTTAAGAACATCTCTTCTTCCAAATAGCGCTTCAAATCACCGCTTACTCCAATGCCATCAGCTATATAAACTGTCTCAATAAATTCACTTTTATAACGGGTATCATTATAAAAATGTCCTATGGAAGTATTTATAAGAGAAAATCGTTGGTAATCCTCATTAAAATTAGTGTCGTTATGCTCTTGCTCTTCAGGCTCTTGCACTTCAAGTAATTCCTCTTCAAGATCTTTATCCTCATCGAACTCATCTATCTCCTCTAGTGAATCTAAATCTTCGATATCTCCAAAATCATCTATGCCCTCTATATCATCCATAACATCTACATCTTCAAGGTCAATATTTAACTCACTATCTATATCTACTGCATCATCACCCATGCCAGAGGAGAGTAGATCCGCCTCCTGCTCTATTGCACTATCCATATCCAAATATTCGGCATATAGGAGTTCACCATGCTCAAAGACAGTAAGACTCATGGCATCTTCTTCTATAAGAATATACATTGCCATCTTCGCATCTATTTTGTCCTTAAAAAAGTGTGAAAGTAACACAAAAGGGGAAAATATAAAATCGACACCTATCTCTTTAAAGTGCTTCTCTATCTCATAAATATCACTCTTTGAAGTATAGTAAGTCCATTTTCCTTCATAGCACTTATACTCGCTTGCACTCAAGTCATGATAGAATGAGAGTCTGTTTTTAGTACAAGTTGGAATAGCACCCTGTTCTTTGGAAAAGTCTAAAAGAGCTATGTAATAATAGGGAGACTCTTGAATATAATGATTAATAAAGTTGACTACCTGTGCATCTAATGTTCTTGTTTGAAAACTTTTTGAAGTATGATCGATAACACTCTTTTTGGAATAAATCTCAACATATACATCTAAGGAGACACGCTTCATTACAATATTGATAATAACTTTATTGTACAAAGATTCTAATAATCTATTGAGCACTACTCATCTCCAGAGCAAAGAGGATGTGCCTTGTTATAGTTTTGTCTCTTCAAAGCACTCCCCAGTTTTGTATATATTTGCGTTGTCGCCATTGATGTATGTCCAAGCAACTCACTCACATCTACAATCGGTGCGCCACCATTTAAGAGTGCTGTTGCATAAGAGTGTCGTAGTTGGTGTGGTGTTACTTTGAGACCTACATCATTAAAGACTTTGTTAACCAAGTATCTTAAACTATTTTCGCTTAATTTTTCGCCTTTTTTTTCAAAAAGAAACTTTTTTGGTGCAAATGTTTGTAAATACTCCTCTAAAACTCTCTTCGTACTCCCCAAAAGAGGGATATCTCGCATTTTTGACCCCTTCCCCACTACCCGTATCCACTCCTCTGAAATATCCTCAAGGCGTATCGATGCAAGTTCAGAAATTCTCAAACCTAAAGTATAAAGTAGTACCACTATGGTTTTGTTGTAGAGTTCTGTATGTTCTATTGCTTCGAGTATATGTTCATGGGAGATTGGCTTTGGAAGTGTTTTGGCTGTTTTCACACTCTCATCAGCTTGCAGTGTTACAGAGAAAGCGTTTTCATTGAGGTAGTTCACAAAACCGCGAATAGCACTCAACTTTTTACTGATTGTTTTTGCATTCAGCCCAGATATATGGATACGATAAGGCATCAGATTAAAGATATATCCATCATCCTCTTGTGTTATCTCAATATATAAGAGTGCCTCTTGGATTGATTCATCATAACTTTTAAGTGTCAAGTCAGAGTATCCTCGTACCTTCTCAAGATAATTTAGATAGGCTTTACGCTCTTTATCGAGTAACTTTTTCAAGGAGTTTCTCAAATTTTTCATGATACTTTGCTGCCTCTTGCACAAGTGCTTTGTCTGTAATCACACTCGGAGCAAGTTTGACATATCCACCAACAACAATCTCACTCATCAGCTTAATACGCGCTCTATCTGCATCAGAGAGTGTCTCATGTGTCGCAATCTTATTAATCTCTTGAAGATAACTCTTTGCCTCATTAATATACTTCACATACTTCAGAGATGTTTTAGACTGTGCCATTATCGTTGCTGCCATACGGTTGTAGATATCCAGACTAAAGGCTTCGTTTGCTAGTTCATACGCCTCTTCATACTCACCTATCTCATAAAAGTATTTTGCTTCTAATGATTTTGCGTATGAGGGGTGTACTACAAAGTAGATAACCATAATCAAAATGAGAACAAGTGCTGTAAATGGAAAAAAGAGTTTACTCTGCATGTGCTAGTAATCCTTGTCTTATAAATTCTCGTGCCTCTTCCATCTCCATCCCCTTCACATCTAACTCTGGCGTGGAGTAGAAGTGCAAGGTACCAAACGGCTTTGGAATGATAAATCTATCCCATGAGTTGAGCTTCCAGTAAGATGTCGGCTTAATTTCGACTAGAACTATCTTCGCATCGGTCTTTTGTGCCATAACTATAATGCCATCGGCCACCTCTCTTCGAGGCCCTTTTGGTCCATCAGGAGTAATACCAATGTCATACCCCTCTTTTATGGTTTTCATCGCCTGAATTAAGACACGCGCAGCATTTCTGTTGGTAGAGCCTGCGAGTGTTCCAAGGCCGAAATATTTGATAGTGCGTGAGATGAGTTCTCCATCAAAGTGATTAGAGATAAGTACCTTTGCGTGTGGTCTCTTACGGTAGTGCGAATAGAGGTAGGGAAGCATAAGCAACTCACCATGCCAGCAGGCAAAGATGATGGGGTTTTCAGAGAGACTCTCTGGGGAGTGAAAAACTTTTCTGTTAGTGGCATAGAGCAAGCGAATAAAAAGAGAACCCACAAATGGCAGTAAAACCAGAGCAAGTGAGCGAAATATCTTTTTACTCAAGAATCTCGCCTGTGAGTATTGTTCTACCGATTGCAGTGATTTTTACATCTCTGAACTCGCCAAGAAGCTCCTCAGAGCCTTTTACCTTTACAACAAGATTACTATCTGTTCTGCCTGAGACATAGTTGTCAGCATTGAGATCTTCAAAATAGACACGATAGACTCTGCCCATCTGCTGCGCATTTTTTTCATCGAGTATCTGTGTGTGAAGTGCTTGCAGATAAGAGAGCCTGTCAGAAGCTACCTCTGGGTCAACAATGTTCGTGTAGTGTTCTGCTTCTGTCTCGGGACGCGGGGAGTATTTAAAAGAGAATATCTGATCAAAACGCACCTTTTTCATGACATCTATAGTATCTTCAAAATCTGCATCACTCTCACCCGGAAAAGCCACGATGATATCTGTACTTATGGAGACTTCAGGACACTCCGCGCGCAACTTCTCTACACGGTTAATAAACCACTCTTTCGTGTAACCGCGTTTCATATCTTTAAGCACCTTTGTGCTTCCACTCTGCAGAGGCATATGCATAGATTTACAGATTTTCGGATTTTTGGCAAACTCCTCTATAAATGCATCATCCATGTGAAAAGGGTGTGGGGAAGTAAAGCGGATGCGCTCTAGCTTCTCTATCTTTGAGAGGCGTCTTAGCAGCTCTGTAAAATTTACTTTCTCCTGATCACCGGAGAATCTACGACCGTAGTTGTTAACATTTTGTCCAAGGAGAAATATCTCTTTTGCTCCTGCATCAACAGCCTTTTGTGCTTCTTGGATAATGAGATTATCAGGTATGGATATCTCCTCACCACGAGTCTTTGGAACGATGCAGAAGGTACACTGCTTGTCACATCCTATGGAGATATTTATGTATGCTTTGTAAGGAGAGGTACGAAAATCATCAAAAGCGAACTCGCTCTCATCATAGTTTATATCTACCTCTACTGCTCTGTCTTTGTGCAAAACCTCACTTATCTTGGAGACATTTCTTGCCCCTAAAACAAAGTTCACATAGGGAGCGCGTTTAATAATCTCTTCGCCGAGATGTGAAGCTGTACAGCCACACACACCTATCTTAGCACCCTCTTTTTTCTTCTTGTTAAAGACACCAAGCTCAGAGAAGAGTTTGGCTACGGGCTTCTCTCTAACTGAACAGGTATTTATCAAAATCAAATCAGCGGCTTTGAGGTCATCAGTCGTCTCATAACCCTCTCTCTCATGTAACTGCGCAATCATATGCTCCGAGTCACGAGAGTTCATCGCACAACCCAATGTTTCAATAAATAGCTTTTTACTCATTAACAGCTCTTCTCTAGCTCATAATGTGAACTTGGTACATATAGTCATTATCCGCCATACCAAACTTCACTTCACTCATGTAAAAACTTTTCCCTTTTGCTTCAAAGTGATCTTGCAGCGCTAAGAGGTCTTTATGAGAATTTTCTCTATCAAAATAGAAAATTACACTCTCCTCTTTCTCTACAGTAGCCTCTATCTTTGATAAATCTACCTTTTTAGGTTTCTCATTTAACTCTTTTCTTGCAAACTTTAATTCCATCAGTTTTCCTTCAATATTATAATAATTTTTGCATTATAGTAAAAAAGTCATAAAGGTTTGGTTAAAGCTTCTTTTTAGTCCATTTGTGTATAATTACACTCTTAAAAGAGAAAAATCCCCCAATTACACTTACTACTGTCAACAACAAATTGGGAACAATAAAAAGGGAACAATTATGGAAAAAATATTAGATATAGCTGAGGCTATTGCACACGAAAAAGGGCTGCAGCCAGAAAAAGTATTAGAGAGTTTAAAAACTGCCTTTGTACAAACAGCCAAAAGAGTTATCAATAAAAACTTCGCATTTGTAGCAGAGGTTGATGAAGAGACAAAAAGTATAAAAATTATTCAAACAATTACTGTCGTTGCTGATGACGATGAGAGGCTCCAAGATGAGGAGCTTGCACCGGCATATATTCCTATCAGTGAAGCACGCGAGTATGATGATCAAGTGGAGCTTGATGACCAACTTCAGATTGATCATAACCTAGAGGATTTCGGTCGCACAGGTGCATCACAGCTACATCGTGAGATAGAGTATCATATCCAAAGACTTGTTGAAGATGAAATCTATAACAAGTACAAAGCAAAAGTCGGAACACTTGTGAGTGGGCGTGTAACGCGTGTTGATGCAAACAATGCTACCTATATAGAGGTCGATGAGATTCGTGCTGTGCTTCCTATGAAGAGCCGTATCAAAGGAGAGTTCTTTAATGTAGGTGACCATATCAAAGCAGTAGTGCGCCGTGTAAATATGGATAAAGAGAATGGTATCCAGATAGAACTCTCTCGTACCTCTCCAAAATTTTTAGAAGAGCTACTCGCTCTTGAAGTTCCTGAGATCATGGATGGAAGCGTTGTGATTGAAAAGTCTGCGCGTATTCCCGGAGAGCGTGCAAAGATTGCAATCTTAAGTACACACCCACAAGTTGATGCAGTCGGCGCTACAGTCGGCGTAAAAGGTGTGCGTATCAATGCAGTAAGTGAAGAACTTATCGGAGAGAATATTGACTGTATTGAGTACACAACTATTCCTGAGCTTTTTGTCTCTCGAACAATGAGTCCTGCTATCATCTCTCATGTAGAGATTGTAAAAAATGA
>JALWSY010000184.1 GCA_027083035.1 Sulfurimonas sp.
AAAATCTTAGCAAAATATTCAGCTTGAGACACACACTTTTTAGCTAATAAATGGCTTTATTGCCCTAAAATAAGGCTTTCTTGTTTTTAAAATATGCCGTTTTTTGGAAAAATGAGAAAGTCAGGAATTTTTGAAAATCTCAATGATGTCGTAGAGGTAAGTGAAATAGCCTAAAGGCTACTTCATTACCAGAGATGGGAAGTAGGTGTGGAGCGTTACCGCTGTCGTTGCTGAAAGCTTTTTAATAAGCTGCTCAAACTTATCCTCTTTGTTCCAGAGAGGATTTTTCACATCTGCTAGTTCTACAAGTCTCTCTTTTGCATCATAACTGACACCGAGTTTGTCAACTAAGCCAACCTCTTTTGCTTGCGTTGCTGTAAATATATGTGCATTTGCATACATATCACGCTTTTTGATGTCAAGCCCTCTCGCATCAGCTACATCTTTGCTAAACATATCGTAAGTACCTTGAATGACTTTGTTAAGCTCATTTACTTCATAATCTGCCCAAGGTCTATCGGGTGTGCCTATCTGTTTATACTTTCCAGCTTTTACAACCTGTGTTTTTACACCAAGTTTCTCCATGATACCACTCAAATCTGCACCCTGCATAATAACTCCAATGCTTCCAATCATACTTCCCGGATTAGCTATAATTTCATCAGACCAGATACTCGCGTAGTAACTACCACTCGCCATTGTCCCTTTTGCATAAGAGATAACGGGTTTTATTTCATGAAGTCGTTTAATGGCATAAGCAATCTCTATAGAGGGTGCTACTGCCCCACCCGGTGAGTCGATATTTAGCAGAACACCTTTGACATGCTTATCGTTTGCTGCTGCATCAATCTTCTCAACAACCTCTGATGCATCAAAGATGGGACCTACAAGATTAATCTCGACAAGATTGGCAGGGTGTAACTCCTGCTCACTTTTTGGTGAAAAGAGTAAAAATAGAAGCAGTAAAAAGAGCATCGCTTTGAAATGCTCCTGTATAAACTTCAAGGGGAGAGTTATGGGTAAGAAGAGCTTTTTTATAAAATTCATCTGCTATTGTCCTTTTTCTAGTTTACCATTAATATAAACTTTTGATATATTATACCTATGTAATATTAAATGAATTGCTAACTCTTTTGAAGGTGCGGCATCAAGATCAATGACGAGCATATCGGCATTTTTTCCCTCGGCAATCTCACCTGCATTAACTCCTAAAGCTTCGGCTGCGTCGATGGTAACACTCTGAAGGAGTGCTTGAGCCAAAGGAAGTAGAGGAAGTTCAGGATGGGTAAAGAGTGATATCTTCATCTCCTCAAAGAGATCGAGTTTATAGTTTGAACTCAGCCCGTCAGTAGCAGTTATCCAGCGAATACCCCTCTTCTGTAGAGCGTTAATATTGAGTGGTTTAGCCCCTAAAAGTCTGTTAGAAATTGGACAGTGTATAACGGTATGTTCTCTCTGTGCTAACTCCTCAAACTCTGCATCATTTGCCTCGGTGACATGAGTCATCAACGTTGGTGTTTCTCTGAAATGCTCTAAAAACTCTGCGGCATTGGAGACATTTTGTTTCTGTTTTAAGAGAGTTTCAAAGAATTCCCTAAAGTCGCCGCTACTACTATCGAGCCACTCTCTCTCAGCCATACTCTCCAAAAAGTGTGCAGTAAGGGGAAGTGATTTTCTCTTTACAATCTCTAAAGCTTTTTTGATAAGAACAGGGTGTACAGAGTAGGGAGAGTGGATGGCCACACCACTTGAGAAGCCCTCTCTTGTGACAGATTCACTCTCGCTTAGGCGTGAGAGAAAGTCTGCAAAAAGGGTGTCTGCTACTGCCGCTTGTGAGCCGATAAGTTCATTAAAATAAATAACATTCTGTTTTGCTTGAGCACAGGCTTGTAAATCCATTCCATGAGAGCTAATCGCTCCAAAAGTAGTAATTCCAGACTCTAGCATCATATCTATAGCATTTTGCATACATTTTTGGTCACATCCTCGAATCAGCTCTTCACGATTTTCTATAACGCTATAGAGCCATCCTATGAAATCTCCGTAGCTCAGTTCAGTTTTATTGGCTGAGAACTCTATATGAACATGTGCATTTATAAGTCCGGGCATAAGGAGTGAATTTTCACGAAGTGATGTAACTTTAGCATCAGGGTAGAGTTCTAAAAGCTCCTCGTAAGGGGCAATTTTGAGGATTTTTTTGTCAAATGCTACTGAGAGATTTGTCGATACTTTATCTCGTAACATTATGTAGTGAGGGTTAATTATTTGCATATTTTTATCTTTTAAAATTGAATTTGTAAAATTTAAAATAGATTATGCTTTATTTAGATAAAATAACTCCTTAAATTAATTAAAAAGGTAAAAAATGAAAATAGTAGTCATTCAGGGTCCAAACTTAAATATGCTTGGTGTAAGAGAACAAAATATCTATGGTCCAATGAAGTTAGAGCAGATTCATGCACAAATGCAAGAGGTTGCTTCTCAAAATGGCGTAGATATAGAATTTTTTCAAAGCAATCTCGAGGGTGAGATAGTTGACAAAATTCAAGAGTGTTATGGTGAAGCGCAGGGAATTATCATCAATCCAGCTGCATATACACATACATCTATTGCTATTCGTGATGCAATCTCTGCTGTTGGTTTACCAACTATAGAGGTTCATATCTCAAATATTCACAGACGAGAAGAGTTTAGAAAAGAGAATATGGTAGCACCTGTATGTGCATCATCTATCGTTGGTTTTGGTCCATTTGGATACCACTTAGCTATGATGGGTATGTTACAAATACTCAATGAGTTAAAAGCGGCTCAAGAGGCACACCAACAAGCACAAGCAGCTGCTCAAGCACAAGCGTAAGATAAGAAGAGTAGCCATGTATATAAAGCGTAGATTGAATGAAACATTAGTGAGCTATAAATCGCTACGCTTTAGGGCTACAAAAAAGAGTAAAAAAAATTATGCACATCAAGCAACTGTTGGTATTGGTGGGAACATAGGAGATGTCAGGCGTCGTTTTGAACATCTTTTATGTATGTTACAAAGAGATCGTAGGGTAGAGGTTGTACAAACTTCGTTGATTTTAAAAAATCCTCCTTTTGGATATAAAGAGCAGGATGATTTTTTTAACTCAATTATAATTATAAAAACTTCTATGAATGCACGGGTATTTCTTGATTATCTCTTAAGAGTTGAGAAAAAATTTGGAAGAAAAAGAAGCTTTGCAAATGCACCAAGGACATTAGATTTGGATATTATATTTTTTGACAATATAACGCTTAATACAAAAAAATTAACACTTCCGCATCCATCGTGGCATGAGAGAGAGTCCGTAGTTATTCCTTTGATGGAGTTAGTGAGATGAATATACTTTCGTTTACGGGAAGAACACCCTCTGAAGCGCTTAAAAAAGCAAAGATGGAGATAGGTGATGAAGGAGTTATCATTGAGACAAAAGAGATACGCAAAAAATCTCTCTCTCAAGAGGGACTCTATGAGATTATTGTAGGTATTGATGGAAATAATCTTCAAAAGAGTTATCAAAAGACTCGCAAGCCACTCTCTAAGCAAAAACCTGTTAAAGAGGAGAGTGAAGAGATACTTCTAGATATCTCAAATGCTGCCCAACAAATTGCAAAAATCTCCAAGGTTACCAATGATCCACTTGCAGAGTATATGCAACCACCAAAGTATGAACAAAAAACTGCACCGCTTACACCAAGTGAGCCAAAAGAACTCAAAGAGATACGAACAGAAATAAATAAACTCTCCGATAAGGTGAAGATTATCCAAAATATGTTTTGGGATGAGAAGTCACCAGCTACAGAGATTCCAATCCCATCAGAGTTTGCTGAAATCTACAGACTTGCACGAAAGAGTGGAATGAATCAGGAACATTTAGATGAGTTAATGCGTGTAACTCTAGAGTTGATGCCTTTAAAGATGCGTGAAAACTCAACAACTGTAAAGAGGTATTTTCAGACTATACTGCGAAAAATGGTGCCTATACGCAGAGAGAGTCCCCCAAGCAGTGGTGCAAAAAAGGTGATGATGCTCGTGGGTCCAACAGGCGTTGGTAAAACAACAAGCATAGCAAAACTAGCTGCTCGTTACTCCTACCTGATGCAAAAAAAGTACAAAGTAGGTTTGGTTGTTTTAGATACTTACCGTATTGGTGCAGTTGAGCAGTTGATGCAGTATGCAAGAATGATGAAACTAGGCATTGAGACTGTTGTAGATCCTCCGGAGTTTACAAGCGCGCTTAATTCTTTGCGTTATTGTGATTATATCTTGATTGATACTATGGGATCAAGTCCTTATGATAAAGGCAAAATAGAGAAGATATATGAGTGTCTGCACGCCAACACAACAGAGTATGAGGTAGAGGTTGTCTTAGTTATGCCAAGTTCAATTAAGTATGAGGATTTAAAGCTTACTTATGAGAACTTTTCAAGCTTAGGAGTTGATACGTTGATGTTTACAAAACTTGATGAGACTATAGGATTTGGTAATATCTTCTCATTGGCATTTGATACGAAAAAACCTATCAGTTACTTCTCTGTTGGACAGGAAGTTCCTGAGGATTTGGTTTGTGCAAGTAGTGACTTTTTGATAGAGTGTCTGTTGCATGGATTTAACAGGAGCAAAGTGTGATAGGGCATCAGGCAAAAAAGCTTGAAGAGTTAGTATCATCAAACTCACAAGCTCAGGGAAAAAAATCAAAAAAGACACGCTTTATTGCCATTACTAGTGGTAAGGGAGGGGTTGGAAAGAGTACGATTAGTTCTAATCTCGCTTACTCTCTTTCTCAAAAGGGCTTAAATGTTGGGATATTTGATGCAGATATTGGTCTTGCAAATCTTGATGTTATGTTTAATGTGAAGATTAAGAAAAATATTTTGCATGTACTCAAGGGAGAAGCAAGTGTAAGTGACATCCTTATTCCTATAACGAGAAACCTTATCTTAATTCCCGGTGAAAGTGGTGATGAGATACTCAAATACTCTGATATGGCACTCTTTGAGAGATTTATGGAAGATGCTCAAGTCTTAGATAAACTAGATGTGATGATAATAGATACCGGTGCGGGAATAGGGGAGCATATTCAGATGTTTTTAAATGCTGCAGATGATGTCATAGTGGTTACTGTCCCAGATCCAGCAGCCATAACAGATGCCTATGCTACAATTAAAACTATAGCTCTGCTTCGCGATGATGTAAGTATGATAATGAATCAGGTAAAGAGTGAAAAAGAGGCAGTAGCGGTTTTTGATAAAATTAAAAAAGTAGCAAGTGCTAATATAGGTTCTAAACTAAATCTTGAACTTATTGGAAAAATAAATGAAGACTTAAAAGTCTCTTCCTCTGTTAAAAAAAGAACGCTTTTTTGTGCAGAATATCCCGCATCGCAACCAGCGCGTGACATAGAGGCTATAGTCGCAAAAATAGCTACAAAATTGGAACGAAATGTGCTAGTAACATCCAATGATAGTGGTCTCTCTGGTCTCTTTAAGAGATTAATGCAACACTTTTAAAATTTTTTGGGGTAGTGGATGTTAGGTGAAAATTTTGTTTATTTTTTTACTGTTCAGGGTTTTTTTGTTGGCATAATATTTGGTGTACTCAAATCTTTTGATGCCAGCGGACTCTTCTTATACACATTTTTTATTACAGTATTTTTTTATCTCTTTTCGCATATAATTATTGCACTTTACTATCAAACACTTACAGCAAGATCTTACAAGTTTCCAAGAGACGAGCATGAAAGAGAGTTGGATTATTATGTCAAAGAGATAAATAAGCGTGAAAAACTTATAGACTCAGCGATTAAGATTACAGATATCGCGGCACAGATGAATAAAGATGAGGGTTCAGGACAGACATCATGATACAAAATGCCTATGCAGCAGATTTAAAACACAAAGAAGATGAATTAGCTATACAGTACCTCCCTGCTGTGAAAGCGATGGCATTTCGTTTAAAGGAGCGCTTACCAAGTTCCATAGACTTCTCAGATCTCTCTGCAATAGGAACAGAGGAGTTGATTAAATTAGCACGAAGATATGATGAGTCTTTAAATGACTCCTTTTGGGGGTATGCGAAAAAGAGGGTCTATGGTGCAATGCTTGATTATTTGCGAAGTTTAGATGTCCTGAGTCGAGCGAGTCGTAAGCTTGTCAAATCAATAGACTATGTAGTAGAGGAGCATCTTTTAATACATGATGAAGAACCAACAGATGAAGAGTTGGCTGAAAAGTTGGGTGAGAGTGTTGAAAAAATTCATGACGCCCGTATCGCTTCGACTATTTACACAGTAATGCCTCTGCATGATCAGCTTCAAGTTGGAGATGAGGGTGCAGCTTTAGCAGAAGTTGAAAAAGATGAACTTGTGAGTGTTATTAAAAAGGTACTCTCTACATATAAAGAGCGAGAACAGATGATAATTCAACTCTACTATTTTGAAGAGTTAACTTTAAAAGAGATTAGTGAAGTATTAAATATTACTGAGTCACGAATATCTCAAATCCATAAATCGGTGATTAAGAAAATTAAAGAGAGTATAGGAGCATAAGATGGCAGATATACTTTCACAAGAGGAGATTGATGCCCTCTTGGATGTTGTTGAAGATGAGGGTGATGATATACTTGAGAGTGGAGAGGAGAATCTTCTTCCACAAAGGCAAGTAACACTCTATGACTTTAAGCGTCCAAACAGGGTATCAAAAGAGCAGCTTCGTGCCTTTAAGGGTGTTCATGATAAGATGTCAAGAAGTTTAGCTTCACAAATCTCTTCCATTATGCGTTCTATTGTTGAGATACAGCTCCATTCAGTCGATCAGATGACCTATGGTGAGTTTTTAATGTCACTTCCAAATCCTACAAGTTTTAATGTTTTTTCTGTAAAACCTTTAGAGGGAAGCGGAATTATTGAGATTAATCCCTCTATCGCTTTTCCTATGCTCGATAGACTTCTAGGTGGAAAGGGTGAACCTTTTGATGCAAGTCGTGAGTTTTCAGATATTGAACTCTCCCTTTTTGAGACAATCTTACGCGTTATGATGAGTACACTCAAAGAGGCGTGGGGACCTGTTATGGATATCTATCCTACTGTGGAGTCTAAAGAGTCAAGTCCAAATGTTGTGCAGATTGTTGCACAAAATGAGATTGTTGTAATGGTTGTTATGGAGATTATTATTGGACACTCCTCTGGGATGATGAATATCTGCTATCCTGTAATCTCACTAGAGCCAATCCTACCAAAACTTGCATCAAGAGACTTAATGCTTAATGAAACAAGCTCTAAAAAGAGTAGAAATACAGAACTACAAGTTCTGCTCGGTGGAGCAAAGGTAGATGTTGAAGCAAATCTTGGTAATGCTGATTTGAGTATGGGTGATATTTTGGATTTGGAAGTTGGTGATGTATTGCGGCTTTCAAGCGCAGCAAATGACATAGTAACTGTGGCTGTTGATGGAAAAGAGCGTTTTAAAGGTGAGATAGGTTTGAGGCGTTTTAGAAAATCTATTCAGATAACCGAGATTATAGATACAGAAAAAGATGCAGTTAAGCGTGCATTAGAAAATCTTGAACAACAAAGACAAGCAAAAATTTCTGGGGTAAAAGATATAATAGACGATAATCCTGAGGAGGAAGAAGATGAGTGATTTTATAAAACTGTTTGAAGATGAGACAGTTGGTACAATTGAGGCACTAGTTGGGGTGGCTCCATCACTCTCTTTAAAAGAGGAGCAAGAGCTAAGCATTATATCAAATATTGTACCACCTATTGTTTTAGTGAAGATTCAAGTAAGTGGAGATATCGATGCAAACATCATGGTTGCACTTCCTCCTAGTTTAGCTGCATCACTCTCAGATATGATGATGGGTGAAGAGGCTAGTGATAGAGAAGATATTAGTGAAGATGATATTGATGCAACAAAAGAGATAGTTTCAAATATTTTTGGTGCTATCGCAAATACACTTTCCGCTCAAAAAGAGTTACCGGTACTCTCTTTTAGTGTACAGAGTGTTGATAATATAGCTGATGATGCAGATGTCAGCTTAGAAGATTTCAGTCGTATGTATGTTTATAACTTCACTTTAGACTCTTTTAAATCACTTTTGATGTTTATAATTGATGAGAAGACATATAATGCTATTTCTGGTGAAGACTCCTCTGCAGAAGAGAGTGAAAGTGCTACACCAACGGAGAGTCATACTCAGAGTATGAACTGTGAAGAGGATGTTAATTTAACGGATGAAGAGATAAAAAATATCTCTTTGATTATGGATGTTAAACTTCCTGTACGAGTACGAATTGGTAAAAAAAGAATGCTACTCAAGGATGTTCTTAATATGGATATAGGTTCGGTGATAGAGTTGAACCAGCTGGCAAATGATCCTTTAGAGATATTAGTAGATAATCATGTCATAGCAGAGGGTGAAGTTGTCATTGTTGATGGAAACTTTGGTGTTCAAATTACAACTATTGGAACAAAAAAAGAGCGACTTAAAAAGATGAAAGGTTAAATAAAATGCAAGAGAGCAATGCATTAACAAAAAAGTATATAAAAGATATAAAATCAGCCGATGTGTGGAGTGTTTTTAAAATAATAGCTGATTTTGTAAAAGGGTTTGATGAACTTGGTGATTTAGGACCGACCGTCACCATTTTTGGAAGTGCAAGAACAGCTGAAGATAAAAAGTATTATAAAAAAGCTAGAAAGCTGGCTTCAATGCTTGGAAAATCCGGTTTTAATATAATGACTGGTGGTGGACCGGGAATAATGGAAGCTGCAAATCGTGGTGCTCATGAGCATGAGCATATAGAGTCTATTGGACTAAACATTGATTTACCAATGGAGCAGATACCGAACCCATACACGAGTAAGGAGTTGACTTTTGATTACTTTTTTTCACGGAAAGTAATGCTAGTGAAGTATTCTATGGCATATGTTATTTTTCCCGGTGGCTTTGGGACTCTTGATGAACTCTTTGAATCATTAACGCTAGTGCAGACAAAAAAAGTGACAGGTGTAAAGATATTTTTAGTCGGGAGTGAATTTTTTCAGCCACTTTTGGATTTTATTGCAGAGAAATTGGTAAAAGAGGGGATGATTGATTCTGATGATATTGAGTTAATGACATTAACTGATGATTTGGATTTTGTGGTGAGTGAGATTAAAAAATCTCTTTATAAACAGATTGAAGTTTTAGAGTCTGTAGGACTAAAAAATACAACCTACTATAAATCACTCTCAAGTTTAAAAGGTTAAATTGATGCAAAAGAAAGTTCTTGTTGGAATGAGTGGGGGTGTTGATTCAACTATAACAACACTAATGCTTTTAGAAGAGGGGTATGC
Source organism: Sulfurimonas sp. (assembly GCA_027083035.1). GTDB lineage: Bacteria > Campylobacterota > Campylobacteria > Campylobacterales > Sulfurimonadaceae > Sulfurimonas. The sequence continues at coordinate 9,361 of JALWSY010000184.1, forward strand.
AGTAGAAGGTCTCTATATGAAACTTCACTCTAAGCCGGGATATCATGAGATTCATCAAGCGCGCGCACAAAAAGCGGCTGACGCAATAGGTGTGAAGTTACATGTGCTTGATTTACAGGAGAGTTTTAAAAAAGAGGTGTTTCAACCATTTATTGATACTTATGCAGAGGGAAAAACACCAAATCCTTGTGCTTTATGTAATAGAGAGATGAAGTTTGGTGAGATGATAAAGTTTGCTGAAAGAATTGGAGCTGACTATTTAGCGACAGGACACTATATCCAAACAGATGGGGAGTTCTTTTATCAGGCAGAGGATGATACAAAAGATCAGAGTTATTTTCTTTTCTATGTAAACAAAGAGATTCTTCCAAGGTTGAAGTTTCCTTTAGGAACAAAGAAAAAAGTAGATATCAAAAGAATAGCAGCTTCTATCGAAGGTTTAGAGTCTTTCTCTTCTCAAGCAGAATCAAGTGAGATATGTTTTGTAGAGACAACCTATACAGATTTACTCAAAGATTATGTGCAAGTAGATAATCCTGGTGAAGTGTTAGACAGAGATGGAAATGTAGTTGGCGAACATAAGGGTTATATGCATTACACTATAGGAAAGAGAAGAGGCTTTAGTGTGCGTGGCGCACATGAACCTCACTTTGTTTTGAGTATTAACCCTCAAAAAAACCAGATAGTAGTTGGTAAGAAAGAAGAACTCTCTTGTACAAAGGTAGTGCTTGATAAACTCAATATGTTTTGTGAAGCAAAAGAGTTTGATACAACAGTAAAGTTAAGATATAGAACAAAAGCGATACCGTGTCATGTAAAGATAGAAGATGGTAAAGCATATGTTGATTTACAAGAGAGTGTATTTGGTGTTGCCGTAGGTCAAGCGGGAGTTTTTTATGATGATAATAAACTGATAGGTGGAGGTTGGATTCGAGAAGTTTAAAAGAATTTTTGTATTTTTCTTCATTTCTCTTATTTTTAAGAAACCTCTAAGCAACAACCCCCTATAATTCCCATCCACAAACAGAGAGACCTTGTTTAAAAGGGCTAGAGAGACTTCGAGTTGAAGTTGATTAAGAGACTGTTTGAGATCATTGAAAACTA
>JALWSY010000185.1 GCA_027083035.1 Sulfurimonas sp.
AAACCAGATGCAGTTGCAAAAGGTGTTATAGGCAAGATTTTAGACAGATTTGAGAGCAATGGTCTTAAGATCGCAGCAACAAAAAAGATGCAACTCTCTCGTGGTGATGCAGAAGCATTTTACGCAGTTCACGCTGAGCGTCCTTTTTTCAATGACTTAGTTGACTTTATGATCAGCGGTCCAGTTGTTGTTTCAGTTTTAGAGGGTGAAAATGCTATGCAAATTAACCGTGATTTAATGGGTGCTACTAACCCTAAAGAGGCTGAAGCTGGTACTATCCGTGCAGACTTCGCTGAAAATATTGATGCAAATGCAGTTCATGGAAGTGATTCTCTTGAAAATGCAGCGATTGAGATTGCATTTTTCTTCTCAGAAAGAGAAATTTCTTAATCCATAATGAAAGTCACTCTCCGAAAAGTAACAAAAATACCATTAGATTTTGATATAAATTCTAATGACATAAATTTTAAAGGTTATTTAGAGTATCATACGGGCAAATTGATTTTGCTCAAAGCAAAACTAAGTGGTTCTGTAGAGAAACCGTGTGATATTTGCGGAGAAGAGTTTCAATTACCGGTTGATGAAGAGGTAAGTTTTTTTATCAGCGATGGTATCTATGAAAGTGATGACGACACCGCTTTGGATGTTGTCGAATCTTTCAATGGTAATGCCGACATTGAAGAGCTTTTAAGCTCGGAAATAGAGCTTATCAAAAGTGACTATCACGCATGTGAGCGTTGCAAAGAGAAAGATGAGTCTAAGTTTTAACTTTTCTTTGCAATATAGTGACTAGAGCTAAAGCACCAAAGGTGCATGGGCTTCCCGCAGAGGGAAACTAAGCGTTAGCGTGGATGGCGGAATTACTTCCGACATCGTAATGAAATAGATGAAGGGTCTCCTTCATTTTATTTTTGAAAAAAATTAAATTAAGGATAATATTATGGCAGTACCTAAGAGAAGAGTGTCACACTCTCGTTCAGCAAAGCGTAGAACACACTACAAAATTACTTTAGCTAAACCAGTTAAATGTGAAGATGGAACTTATAAGTTACCACACCACATTAACCCTACTACTGGTGAGTACAAATAGTCAATGGTTAAGATTGCTATTGATGCGATGGGCGGGGACTTCGGTCCTGAGCCAATTGTAAAGGGTTGTGTACAAGCACTAAAGAAGAAAAAATTTACACCTATTCTTGTAGGAAAAAAATCTGAAATTTTACCTCTGTTACCTAAGCGTTATAGAGATAAGATTTCTATAGTAGAGTGTGATGATGTCATCTCTATGAGCGATGCGGCTACTGATGCAGTAAAACGCAAAGAGAGCAGTATATACAAGGCAGTAGATCTTGTAAAAAGTGGTGAAGCTGACGGTGTTGTCTCTGCTGGACATAGTGGTGCAACTATGACACTCGCAACTCTTAGACTTGGAAGACTCAAAGGTATCTCAAGACCGGCACTTGTGACACTTATGCCTACAAAGACAGGGCGTCGCTCTGTTGTTTTAGATGTTGGAGCAAATGTTGACTCTAAGCCGGAACACTTAGCAGAGTTTGCTGTTATGGGTGGGTGTTATGCTGAAGATGTTTTAAATATCTCTGAGCCAAGTATAGGCATACTTGCTAATGGTGAAGAGGATTCTAAAGGTAATGAGGTCACAAAAGCAGCATTTAAACTACTGCAGGGCTACAGAGGGTTTAAGGGAAATGTTGAAGGCGGAGACATCTTCAACGGCTCTTGTGATGTTATCACTTGTGATGGTTTTGTAGGAAACTTAGTGCTTAAAACAAGTGAAGGCGTGGCTTCTACTATCTCACAACTCATAAAAGATTATATAAGAAAATCTCCTGTTGCTATTACGGGTGCGCTTTTAATGAGAAAAGTTTTTAAACTCCTCAAAAAAGAGATAGATTATGCAGAGATTGGTGGGGCGCCACTTATCGGCATCAAAGGGTGTGCTATTGTGAGTCATGGTAAATCCAATGCAAAAGCAGTAAAAAATGCAATATTTCAAGCGATAGCTTATGTTGATACTGGAGTAAATGAACACATTGTAACCAGAGTCGCAGAGTTAAAACAAAAAGGATAGTCAAATGGCGTATGCAGCATTTCGATCTATTGGTGCGTATGTACCTGAAAAAATCTTAACAAATGAAGATTTGGCAAAGATGGTTGACACTTCTGATGAGTGGATAAGTAAACGAACAGGTATTAAAGAGCGTCATATTGCTGCAAAAGATGAGTTTACTTCCGATTTAGGCGTAAAAGCTGCACAAAAAGCACTTGATAGAAGCGGAGTTGCGTTAGAAGATATAGATATGGTTGTGTGTGCTACAATCTCTCCGGATTATTTCTGTATGCCCTCTACGGCGACGGTCATCTCTACAAAACTTGGAATGAAAAATGTAACAGCCTTTGACATTAGTGCAGCGTGTACAGGTTTTGTTTACATTTTATCTATAGCAAAAGCCTTTATTGAATCCGGCATGAAAAAAAATGTACTTATAGTAGGTGCTGAGAAACTCTCTGCTATTACAGACTATAGTGATCGTGGTACCTGTATCCTTTTTGGTGATGGAGCAGGGGCAGCAGTTATCTCTGCGACAGAAGATAAAAGCGAAGCTATCATCGATGTGCATACGGGTGCAGATGGAGAGTATGCAGACTTACTAATGACTCCAAATGGTGGGAGCGGCTCTGCACATGATGCAGTAGATGTAGAAGCTGGAAGCTGTTTTATGCAGATGAAAGGAAATGAGACCTTTAAGGTTGCTGTGCGAACTCTTACAAAAGATGTACAAGAGATATTGAAAGAGAACAAAGTGGCATCAGATGATGTGAAGCACTTTATTCCACATCAAGCAAACTATCGCATCATTAAAGCTGTAGGTGATGCACTTAAGATGAGAGAAGAACAGGTAGTGCTTACTGTTGCAAAATATGGAAACACATCAGGTGCTTCTATCCCAATGGCCATTAATGATATCTATGAGTCAGGAAGATTACAAGCAGGGGAGCTTATGCTTCTTGATGCATTTGGTGGCGGTCTCACTTGGGGCTCAGCCTTAGTTCCTTTCTCCCCAAAAAAGTAGTCTATGGCTATTTTTTTAACCCCGTAAGTTAAGTTAAAATTTCTCTAACCACATTTTAGATATAATCCTTCTTTACAAAAATTATTTTAGGATTTCTTCGTGAGCCAACAACTACCAGATATAGATACACAATTAGCAAACCATAAACTTTCACAAGATGATTATACACATATAAAAGAGATTTTAGGTCGAGAACCAAATCTTGTAGAGCTTGGAGTTTTTTCAGCTATGTGGAGTGAACACTGCTCTTATAAATCTTCTAAGGTACATCTCAAAGGATTTCCTACAAAAGCCCCATGGGTTATTCAAGGTCCGGGTGAGAATGCGGGTGTTATTGACATTGGTGATGGATATGCAGCTGTTTTTAAGATGGAGTCTCACAATCACCCTTCATTTATTGAACCCTATCAGGGTGCTGCTACTGGCGTTGGCGGGATTATGCGTGATGTCTTTACAATGGGTGCAAGACCTATAGCAAACCTCAATGCACTTCGTTTTGGAAATGTTCTTAATGATGATGATATCTCAAAGCATCAGCGCTACTTAGTACGCGGTGTAACTGAGGGAATCGGTGGCTATGGAAACTGTATGGGTGTACCAACTATCGGTGGCGAGACAAGTTTTGATGAGTGCTACAATGGAAACATTTTAGTCAATGCTTTTACACTTGGTCTTGCAAAGAGTGATGAGATATTTTACGGAAAAGCAGAGGGAACTGGTAACCCTGTAATGTATGTTGGTGCAAAGACTGGTCGTGATGGTCTTGGTGGCGCTGTTATGAGTAGTGACAGTTTTACCGAAGAGTCCAAATCTCTACGCCCAACTGTACAGGTTGGTGATCCATTTACTGAAAAGTTACTTTTAGAGGCTTGTTTGGAACTCTTTAAGACGGACCATGTTATTGGTATCCAAGATATGGGTGCTGCTGGACTTACATCTTCCTCTTTTGAGATGGCTGGGCGTTCAGGAAGTGGTATGATTATGCACCTTGACAAAGTACCTGCTCGTGAAGAGGGGATGACACCCTATGACTTTATGCTCAGTGAGTCGCAAGAGCGTATGCTATTGTGTGCAAAAAAAGGCTCAGAGCAAGCGATTATTGATATCTTTGAGAAGTGGGACTTGGATGCGGCAGTTATCGGTGAGGTAACAGATACGGGTAATATGGAACTCTTTTGGCATGGCGAAAAGGTAGCTGAAGTGCCTGTTGACCCTGTGAGTGAAGAGGCTCCTGAGTTAAACCGTCCTATGAGTAAACCATCTTATTTAGATGCTTTGGCATCTGTTACAATCAATGACTTTGAGAAAGTAAGTAATCAAGAGGCTTTTGAAAAACTGACAAAATCTATGGAAGTAGTAGATAAGTCGTGGATATATACACAGTATGACTCTATGGTGCAGACAAATACTGTGAAAAAAGGCGGTATGCTTGATGCATCAGTTGTGCGTGTCAAAGAGAATGGCAAGGCTTTAGCAATGTCAGCGGATTGTAATGTGCGTTACTGTTACATCGACCCTCGCGGTGGTGGTGCAGCTGCGGTTATTGAGGCGGGGCGTAATGTTGCTATGAGTGGAGCAAGACCACTTGCTATTACGGATTGTCTTAACTATGGTAACCCTGAAAATCCTGAAGTTATGTGGCAGTTCGGACAAGGATGTGAGGGGATTAAAGAGGCATGTGCTGCACTAACTACGCCTGTTATCGGTGGCAATGTCTCTCTTTATAATGAGACAAATGGTGTTTCAGTCTTTCCAACACCATCTATTGCAACTGTGGGTGTGAATGATGATCAAAACAATGTCCTTATGTCAAGTTTTCAAGAAGAGGGAAATCTCCTATACCTAGTGGGCGAGAGTAAATCAGAGTTTGGTGGAAGTCTCTATATGAAAGAGATTTGTGGTACTGTAGCAGGAGTTCTTCCTGAGATAGAGTACAAAAAAGAGTTAGCACTTTGGGAGTTAGTAATAGAGGGCAATAAAAAACATCTTCTTGAGTGTGCTAAAGATGCATCAAGTGGTGGCGTAGCTATCGCTTTAGCGAAGATGGCTGCTACAAGTTCTCTTGGATGTGATGTCACTATGAGTGTAGTGGATGCGCGTGATATCTTTGCTGAATCTATGAGCCGTGCTATTATCGAAGTAAAACCTGAAAATGCGGCAGCTTTTGAAGCAATGTTAGGTGATTTGGCTTGTGAGAAGATAGGAAGTGTTGGTGGAGACATGATAAAGATAAATGATGTCTCTTTACGTTTAGAGAGTCTGCAAGATAACTACTTCAATACATTTAAAAGGGTTATTGAGAGAGATATTTAAATAAAAAATATCTCTCAAACAGCTAGAAAATTGTAAGTATTCACTATATAATTCTCTTTTTTTAGTATAATAATTATATCTATATGAAGAGGGGAAATGTGAAAAAATTAAATATAACTCCAAAAAACAATGAAATTGTAATTGAAGATAGTAGAATTATCGTCTCAAAGACAGACCTTAAGGGTCAGATTACTTATATGAACACTTATTTCATTGAAATAAGTCGCTACCAAGAGTTAGAACTTCTAGGAAAACCACACAATATCATTAGACACCCTGATATGCCAAAAGCAATTTTCAAACTGCTTTGGGATACTATTCAAAAAGGCGAAGAGATAAATGCTTATGTGAAAAATCTTGCAAAAGATGGCTCATACTATTGGGTATTGGCAAATGTTACTCCATCATTTGATGCAAACAAAAATATCATAGGGTATTTTTCAGTTCGTCGTAAACCAACTTCTCAAGCACTAGAATATATCAAAAAACTTTATGCAAAAATGCTCTCTATAGAGAAAAGCTCTTCTATGAAAGAGTCTATGGAGTATTTAGAGAATGTACTAAAAGATAAAAGGATAACTTATGAAGAATTTATCAATGCACTCTAGTTTACATCAGGTTAAACTCTACTCTTTAATAATCATTATATTTATTTTCTGTGCAGAGACTGTTAATGCACTCTTTTTTAATGTTGAACTTCATGTTGTTCTTTTTGGAACAATCAACTTTTTTATAGCAGCACTTATTTTTTACTCTGTTCGTAAACTTGAAGGCTCTATTGACTATACTAATGAGATGCTGAAAAAAGTTGTGAGCGGAAATTTTGAGTCAAGAATTACAAATATTACAGAAAAAGGTAAAATTGGTGAAATGTTTTGGAATGTAAATAATCTTCTCGATCAGTTAGAAGTCTCCATAAGAGAGACTAGAACTGCCATAGATTATGCATCTAAACACAAATATTTTCGTCGTGCTAACCCTCATGGTTTAAACAATTCTTTTCAAGATATTCTTGAAAAGGTGAACTCCTCTATTGATTCGATGGAGCATGAATATAAAATTCAACAAGAAAAAAACTTTATTGTTGAACTACAACAAACGACAAAGCCTCTTGAAGAGAGTTTTGGGATAGTACAAAAACAACTTATTGGTGATGTTGATGAGTTAAAAGAGACAAGTAATTTAGCTAAACAAACTGCTAATGACTCCAATAAGGCAATGCAAGAGGCACAAGTTATTATCTCAAACTTGGAAAACTTGACGCAGCATATTAATGGAAACTCTGCAGCAGTTGATACACTCCAAGAGAGAACAGGTGAGATTACAGAGGTTGTTAATCTTATTAAAGATATCGCTGAACAGACTAATTTACTTGCATTAAATGCGGCTATAGAAGCGGCACGCGCTGGGGAACATGGTCGTGGTTTTGCAGTTGTTGCAGATGAAGTGAGAAAACTTGCGGAGAGAACGCAAAAGGCAACTGGAGAGATTAGTATCTCTATTCAAACCTTGCAACAGGAGACAGGTTCTATTTCTGAATCTGCTGAGATAATGGAGCAAATAGCAAGTGGAGCAACCTCTAAAATTGAAAATTTTAAAAATGTTTTAGCAGATTTTAACCAAAATTCAAATTTGATGGATAAATATTCAGAATTTTTACAAAATGATCTTATGGTTATGCTTGTAAAGATTGACCATATCCTTTTTAAATCAAATGGATTTACTAGAGTGGTACAACATGAAGGATCAAGCGGTATTGCTGATCATACATCTTGCAGACTTGGTAAATGGTATGTAAGTGATGCTAAAGAGAATTTTGGAAAATATAGTGAGTACAAAGAGCTAGATACGCATCACGCTATTGTACATAATAATATCATAAAATCCACAGAAATTGCAAAGAAAGAAGAGCTTCAAGCAGAGGAGAAAGTGGAGATTAAGAAACAGTTTTTAGAGATGGAAGAGGCAAGCATGAAGCTCTTTGAGCTTCTTGATGCCATGATACAAAACTATAAGGATGAAAGGAAAATATAGGTTTGCATTTTGACCTCTTTTTTTAGAGGATAGTTCCAAAAATGCTTCTCTGCTTTGCTTTTTGATCTCTATTTTTGAGAGCTTCTGCTCTTTTAACTTCTACTTTTGTAACTGTTGTCGTGGCAATAGCTCTTTGTGTTGTACGCTGCATATCTATCAGGTCAGTTTTTAGTAGTTGCTCTTTGTTTGCATCTGCAAAAAGAAGTAAGGATGTAGCAAATAGTAGGATGAGTGTTTTCATTTATGAAGTTCCTTTTTATTACCAAATTTATTAATTTGGTTTCATTTTTGGAATTATATCACAAAAATATTACATTTTTTATATAAATGAAACTAATAGTTGAAAAATAGCTTTTTATAAGCTATTTTAATAGTGAAAGTAACTCTTCATTTAGCTTGTGCGGTTTCTCTACGACACTCTTTAGGGTTTTCAGATGAAAACCAAAGGCATCATAGCAGACTATCGATTCTGTGCTTCTCTCTAGAAGTGCATCAATAGCGAGAGTGACAAACTTGAATGCCATGAGTCTATCTTTTACAGTTGGATTACCGCCTCGCTGCAGGTGTCCTAATACGCTTACTCGTGACTCTATTCCTATCTTCTCTTCAAACCATGATGCAATTTCAGAGGATTTTTGAGAGATGCCCTCAGAAACTATCACGATGAAGTATCTTCTTCCATTTTTAATCTCCTCTTTGAATTTTGCTTCATATGTATCTAAATTATACTCAATCTCAGGAATTAAGCAGAGTTCCGAACCAGAAGTAAGGTGGGTAATGAGTGCTAAGTAACCACACTCCCTTCCCATAGTCTCTACAATAAAGGCACGCTTAAAAGAGGAAGCAGTATCTCTGATAGCATCGACAGATATTTTGATAATATTTAAAGCTGTATCTACACCAAGGCAGTAATCTGTTCCTTGTATATCGTTATCAATCGTAGAGGGAATACCACAAAATTTTATCTTATGCTCTTTATAAAAGGTATGCAACCCTCGAAAAGAGCCATCACCTCCAAGAACGATAAGCGAATCAATGCCTAGAGCATCAAGGTTCTCTTTTGCTCTTTGGCGATACTCTTTGTGCATAAAACGCTCACTTCTTGCACTTCCTATCTTTGTTCCACCTCGATTGATGATGCCTGCTACATCGCAGTAACTCGCCTCTTTTATCTGGTTATCAATAAGCCCCTCATAGCCATCATAGATAAAATAGGGTGTAAGTTTTTTCTCTAGTGCATACTCAACAAAACGCTTGAGTGCTGGATTCATTCCTGAGACATCCCCGCCAGAGCAGAGTATAGCGATATTTTTTTTCATCTTTTCATCCAAGTAAATTTTTTAGTAGTTTACCATCATATAAAGAGTATTTAGCTAAAATTGCATCAATATTTCAAGTCAAGGTCTAAAATGAAAAAAAGAGCATTGGTAAGTGTAAGCGATAAGAGCGGTGTAGTTGATTTTTGTAAATCATTAGTGAAAAACGGATATGAGATTATCTCAACGGGTGGTACATATAAACTTCTTAAAGAGAGTGGTGTAGTTGCAATAGAAATCGATGAAGTGACAAAGTTTCCGGAGTGTTTTGAGGGGCGTGTAAAGACGCTCAACCCTTATGTACATGGTGGTATCTTGCATCGTCGTGACAAACAGAGTCATTTAGATCAAGCCAAAGAGCTTGGTGTTGAGTCGATTGACTTGGTATGTGTCAATCTTTATCCTTTTAAAGAGACTATAGAGCGTACAGATGATTTTGATGATATCATTGAAAATATTGACATTGGTGGTCCTGCTATGGTGCGCTCAGCTGCAAAGAACTTTGATGCAGTTATCATTGTTACAAATGTTGCGGATTATGATGAGGTGATAGACGCTATAGAGAATGAAAAGAACACAAAAGAGTTCCGCCGTGGTTATATGATAAAAGCGTATGAGCATACGGCAGCCTATGATAGTATGATAGCGAACTATATGAATGAGCGTTTTAACGATGGCTTTGGTGAGAAGCAGTTTGTAGTGGGTAATAAAGTAATGGATACGCGTTATGGAGAGAATCCACACCAAAAAGGGGCGCTCTATGAGTTTGACAAACACTACTCAAATAACTTTACTACACTTAAAGGGGAGGCGAGTTTTAATAACCTCAATGACTTAAGTGGTGCAGTAAAAATCGCTTCTGCTTTTGGGGATGATAATGCAGTCTGTATCACAAAGCATGGAAACCCATGTGGCTTTGCTATCCGTGATAATCTTCTTGATGCATACACAGAAGCACTCAAGTGTGATCCTGTTTCTGCTTTTGGTGGTGTTGTAGCAGTCAATGGTGTAGTGACAAAAGAGTTAGCCCAGAAGATGAATGAGATTTTCTTAGAGGTTATTATCGCTGGTCGTATTACTCCTGAAGCTCAGGAGGTTTTTGCAAAGAAGAAGCGTATCAAACTCTTTGAGATGGGTGCTGATAAGTTGGTTTTAGCTAATGATGCAAAAGACTTTAAACATATAGATGGTGGATTTGTTTTTCAAGATGCGGACAGAGTAGGCGCTGATGAGGTAAAAAATGCGAAGTTGGTCTCTAAAAATAGTGCAAGTGAGGCTGAGATGAAAGATTTGGAGATTGCATACAAAGTAGCAAGTCTGACAAAATCTAACTGTGTCGTTTATGTTAAAGATGCAGCGATGGTAGCTGTGGGTATGGGTATGACAAGCCGTGTAGATGCCGCGCAATGTGCGCTTAAAAAAGCTAAAGAGATGGGACTTGATGTCAAAGGGGCAGCCCTCGCATCAGAAGCATTCTTCCCGTTCCGTGACAGTATTGATGCAGCAGCGGAAGCTGGTGTGAAAAATGTTATAGAGCCGGGGGGAAGCATCAGAGATGAGGAGATTATAGAAGCTGCTAATGAGTTTGGTATGAGTCTCTATTTCTCAGAAGTTAGGCATTTTTTACATTAATTTTAAAATCAGGTGTGCTAAGGAGTGGGTGCGGTCTGCCTA
>JALWSY010000186.1 GCA_027083035.1 Sulfurimonas sp.
ATATTGTACTTTCTTGCCAAATCCATCGCATCTTTGGTGATGTTATAGGGTTGTACGCGGTGTACAGCGACCTGTACCTTTTCGTTAAAGTCTTGAATACCAAAACTGACACGGTTAAATCCCGCTTCACTCATAACACGCATCTGATCTTCATTTATATGGCGAGGATCTATCTCACAACTTATCTCTGCATCATCAATGAAGTTTGGAAAGTATGATTTTATCTCTGTGATAATCTCTTTGAGTTGTTCTGCTGAGAAGAAAGTAGGAGTCCCTCCACCAAAGTGCATCTGAATCACTTCACGACTACAGTCAAGATGCTCAGAGAGAATTTTCAGCTCGCGCTTGAGATACTCCATGTAGCGGAGCATCTTATCCTCTTTGGAAGTAAAGACAACATTACACCCACAAAAGTAGCAGGCATTTTTACAAAAAGGGAGATGAAAGTAGAGACTAAGGGGACGAGTACTATCTTGCGTCTCTAACTTTTTAATATATGCATCATAAGTGTATGTATCACTAAACTCTAGTGCTGTAGGGTAGGAGGTGTATCTCGGACCGGGTTTTGAGTATTTTAAAAATTTTTTGAAGTCTAAATGCATCGTTATCTCCTAGTTGCAGCTCTTGAGTATGGTAAAAATCTTCGCGATTATCTCTAAATTTTACTAATAAACGGATAAAAGTTACACTTCAAACTCACCGGCTAATCTTTGATAGACCTCTGAGGTCTCTAAAAGTTCACTATGTGTACCGCGTGAGACTATCTTTCCTTTTTGCATCACAAGGATAGTATCAGCACTCTCTATCGTTGAGAGTCTATGTGCGATTGTGATAGTTATCTTATCTTTTGTGTAGGCATGAAGCGCTTCTTGTATCCTTTTTTCACTCTCATTATCTAACGCAGAGGTTGCCTCATCAAAAAGAATAAGCGAGGAGTGTTTATAGATAGCTCTAGCTATAGCTACCCTCTGGCGCTGCCCTCCTGAGAGATTTGCACCCGACTCACTCATAAGTGTGTGAATACCCTCCTCTAACGAAGCAACAAACTCCTCTGCATCAGCGAGTCTGAGTGCTTCATAAACTCTTGTCTCATCTATCTCCTGCCCATAGGCTACATTGGCTGCAAGTGTATCTTGAAAGATATAGATACGCTGCGAGACTAAAGAGATATGATGCTTGAGTGAACTTTGGGTAAACTCTTTTATATCTGTGCCATTTACATAGATACTTCCCGCATCAGGGTCATAAAAGCGTAAAAGCATATTGATAAAAGTTGATTTACCACCGCCACTATCACCGACTATGGCAATATTCTCTCCACTTTTTATAGTGATGTTGATATCATCTAAAGCGTAAGCACCCTCATATTTCAGTTGAACTCCATCGAAGCGTATCTCTTCAATATCTGCATCAAGACTTTTAGTGCCATCTACTACTCTGTTATCTGTATCGAGTATCTCAAAGACACGCTCACTTGCAGCTACTGCATCTTGGATTTTGGCATAGATGGAACCTATGCGTCGAATAGGCTGAAAAACTTGTCCTACGGCAGTTAAAAATGCCACAAACTCCCCTGCTGTCATCTCGCCATTGTAAACCTCTCGACCACCCAAGTAGATAACTAAAGCGAGTCCTCCTGCACCGATTATCTCTAAAATAGGAGAGACTAACTCACCTACATAGACAGATTTCATATTTATCTTAAAAAATTGCCAGTTCTCTTTTGAAAATCGATCCATTTCAAACTTTTCTGTTGCATTTGCCTTAATAATTTCACTATTATTAAAAACCTCTGTAAGTCGTGTCAGTACATCTGCATTTTTTGACTGTGATCTGTGTGAGTATTTTTTCAGTTTTTTTGCTATTGCCATTAAGGGAACAATGACCAGAGGGACACCTACCAAAGAGTAGAGGGATAGATTGGGATTTAAGTAGATGATGTATGCAACAAGTCCGACAACGGTAAGCACCTCTCTAAAGAGTTCAGGGAGCATATTGGAGACAAAGTACTGTATCCTTGTTATATCGTTAGTTACACGAGAGATAAGCTCTCCACTTCTATTGAGGTAGAGAAAAGTCATATCAAGATTGATTATCTTCTCTAAAAGAATCTCACGAAAGCGAGTGACGATATGCTGCCCTATGTAGTTCATATAGACAGACTGTATATAGCGACCTACTCCCTTTAAAAAATAGATAAGAAGTAGTGCCAAAGGGATAAGAACAAGCATATCTTCACGCTTCTCAATAAGCATATCATCCATCACATACTTCATAATATCGGCAGTTGCGATTGTAGCACCTACTGTAAGAGTAATCCCAATAAAGACTAAAAAGTACTGAAGTACATACTCTTTAATATAGGGAATATAGCGTTTAAAGACTCTTTTCATCTACTTTTTTTGCTCTTTGAGATACTTCTCTACACTCTCTGTAGAGTTATGATAGCGTGTATATTTTGTCATCTCATAAATCCCTCTACAGAGCTTTTGCATATGCTTTGCAAGTGTTGGATTTGTACTGCTCTGATCAATCATTGCATTTTTAAAGTACTCCTCTAAAAATGCATCTGATTCTTCATTACTCATATCTTTTGTGAAGTAACTCTCAAACTCCTCTTTATTACTGTTTTGTGTCACCTCAGAGCCAAAATCATACTTTAAAAACTTCACTCCGCTTCCATCAGCTCGCATACGCAAAATATACTCTTTGCCTATTAGATTTATTTTTGGATTATTCTCATGTGTCATATAAAAAGCGTAATGCTCTTTTGCATCAAAGCCACCATCTAAAATATCTCTTCCCATAGTACTATTTACATACTTCTCACCCGTAAGTCCTGCGATAGTAGCCATTATATCTACCTCACTCACAGGATAGTCAAAACTTTTGTGTGGCAGGAGTTTTGGAGCATAAATGACGAGAGGAGTGTGAATAGTCGCTGTTTTAAAGAGCTGCTCTGCATCAGGCATATGATCTGCTCTCTTTGGCAGACCGTGATCGCCCACAAAGATAAAGACAGTATTATCAAAGTATGCCTCTTTTTTTGCTAGATTGAGCAATCTTTGTACACTATAGTCTAAAAACTTCTGTCCATTATACTCATCAATCTTCCCATCAAAAGCATACCGCATCAAATCATCTTCACTAATATCTGTCGCTTTTTTAAAACCGTAATTATCCTCTGGGATTGTATTTGGCGAGTGATTTCCCGAGAGTTGCACAAAGGCAAAAAATGGTTTTTTCTGCTTTTTAAGAACACTGTTTACCTCATTTGCCAAATGGATATCACTAATCCCCCAGACATCATTATGTGGGGAATTTTTATAGTCCTTCTCTTCATATTTATGAATGCCATCTACATTGGAGACAACACCTCTTACATTTCCCCAACTAAGACTCCCCCCAATAAAGTAAAACTTCTCATAATCTTTTAAGGAGTTTAAAATCATATGCTGCTCAACCGTCATAGGATTTCTTGAACTCGTCTTCATTCGCTCCACATCAGCAAGCCCCGTCATAGAAGCCCAAACACTCCTAGCTGTTCCCGAGTGTGGTGTGTAGTATCTTGAGTATGTCACCCCGTTGTCACTCATGTACTTTATAAAAGGTGTTGGATTGAGAGGATTGCCCGATATACTAGAGCGTGCATAGGAGGTGGACTCTCCTAAGATAAAAACAACATTCGGTTTATCAAGTCTAAACTCCGGGTCATGATTTGGTGTCACCTCTCGTACAATACGCAGTTTTTGAGGATCTTTTGGGTTTACCTCTAAAAAATCTGCTACAACATCATAATGCTCTTTTGTCGCATTTACATCATACTTCTTCTCACTATTTTTGAGTGTATTTGTAAAGTAAGTTACAGGGTTTGATGCAAGATAGGAGAGGAAATTGTTTGGTGAGTAAAATGCCTCGCTCCATCTCCATGGATAGAGTTCAAACTTCCCATATCCAGAGAAGACATAAAGAAGAAAAAAGAGCGTATAGAGGCTTATCTTTTGCTTTTTTGACAAAGGATACTCTTTTGTATTGTTTACCCTCTCAAAAATAAACTTGACAATAAAGAAGAGGATAAACATTCCAAATAGTGCTGCTAGAGATGTTGAAAAGAGAGGGTAACCCTCTGAGAGCATTGCCATAGCTTCACCGATATCATAAAAGTAACGAATTATGCTCGAGTCCACCATTTTTTTGAAAAAATCGAAATAGGGAAAGTCTATGATGTAGATAAGAATAATGCCCAGATTTGCTAAAAAGATATAGGTAAACCAGAAATATTTTGCAAGTTTAGATTGAAAAATACCGATGTATTTAATCCCTCCAAGAAGTAGCAGAGGTAAAAAAGTGATAGCAAAGAGCTGCACATCAAAACGAAAACCAAGCCAAAAAGAGTAGAGAACATCACTCAAAGAGTGCGTATGGTCATACTTACTAAAAGCGATATAAAATGCTATACGAAAAAGGGTAAAAAGCCCCACTTCAAAGAGCATAAGAGCGAGGATGAAACGGATCAGTTTTGGCAATTTAGCGTACATTATTTCTCATCCCTTCTTGGTTTATAGTGCATTAAATAATCTCCCTTTGGTTTCCCATCAGCAAAACTACTTCTGTAGCCAAAACCTTCAACCATAAATCTTGTTTTTGCTCGTGCATCTGCATTTTTCCAATTTTCATACTCTATGCGATATATAGCACTATATATCTGAGCGCGTCCTGTTCCATGATAACAATGGATAAGTACAGGATAGCTTGAGTTATCATCTAAGACTTCAAAAAACTTCTTGAGTGTTTGTGGTGTCGGCACCTGCCCTGATGGAATATTTATATGTTTTATATTCAAGCCATTTTTTGCGTTGATATCCTCAATATAACGCTCTTCTCTATCTATCTCCGCCTGTTTTGCAGGGTTTAATCGATCTTGAACTCCCGGGTCTAAAAGATCAATTACAGTTTTTATCTTATGATCTACAAGTAGTCTCTCCATTGTATCTTCATCTTTAATAAGTGCTGACTTATAAACCCTGTTTGGACTTATCTCCTCAAATCTGTAGTTAAAGTGTACATGCCATACATAGTAAGCAGCAAAAAGGAGAACTACAACTCCTAGCAGTTTTAATATTTTTTTCATCTGATTCCATTAGAATAATTTAGCAAAATGTTATCTAATTTTTGATAAAATGTTAGTTAATAAGGAGAGTCATGAAGATTTGCATCACAATTGTCAATAGACTCATAAAGATATTTGCTAGTATCTTTAAGGGGTTCGGATACCTTTTTCATGCACTTTTTCCAAAAAAAAGATTTATCATTCCAGAGTGTTCTGCACCACTTATTCACTCTACTCATCAAAGTAAAATACCAAAAATTCTTTGGCAGACAAACTATACCAATGTAGTCAGTCTCCCTATGTATCTTAACTATCTTTTTAACCGTCTTATGTCTTTGGAGTATGAGTATCGCTATGCAAGTGATGATGCGATTTTGGAGTTTTTTGAGACTTATGCATCAAAAGAGGAGCTTGAAGCATATAAAAAGCTCAATGATGGTGCAGCAAAGGCTGACTTTTGGAGGCTTGCAGTTTTATATCACATCGGGGGTGTCTATTTGGATATTGACGCAACCTTTGTCTGGCCACTTTCACAACAGATACACCCCGATGAGGAGGAGATATTTCTTCTCAACAAACAGCACTATACAAACTACTTTATGGCAACAGCGCCAAAAAATGAGATATATAAAAAAGCGATATCCATTGTTGTTGACAATATCAACAGTAAAAAAACAACAGGTGGTGCTTATGCACTCACCGGTCCAAATGTTGTCAACTTAGCCATAGGTGAAAGAGAAGTAAACAGCCGTTTTTACAGATATGTCTGTGTGCAAGGTGCCTTTACAAATGAGTATTTTCACTATATTGACAAAAAACAGGGAAAATGGATTCATACAAAAGATGATGAACTATTAAAAGAGGAATAAAATGAAAAAAAAGATACTAGTGACAGGCGGTGCCGGTTTTGTTGGCAGCCACCTTTGTGAAAGACTCGCTCAAGATAGTAATAATGAAGTCTATTCACTTGATAACTACTTTACAGGTTCAAAAGAGAACCATGTTGCCAATGTCACCTATATTGAGGGGCTTACTTCAGATATTGCAGAGTTGATTACCTTCACGCCTGATATGGTCTATCATCTTGGTGAATACTCTCGCGTTGAGCAGAGTTTTGATGATATTGAGAAGGTTTGGAGATACAACAAAGATGGTATTTTTGCCGTACTAGAGTTTGTGAGAAAGGCTGGATGTAAAATCCTCTATGCCGGCAGCTCTACAAAATTTGGTGATGGTGGACTTGGAAGAAGTGCATCCCCTTATGCTTGGACAAAAGCGACAAATACAGAACTTGTCATGAACTATGGAAACTGGTTTAATGTTCCTTATGCTATCACCTACTTTTATAATGTCTATGGACCACGAGAGATTCAAACAGGAAAGTATGCAACGCTTATCGCTCTATTTAAAGAGAAAATGAAAAATGGTGAACCCCTCACTATTGTCAGTCCGGGTACACAAAAAAGAAACTTCACACATATAGAGGATATTATTAATGGTCTTATCCTTGTGGGTGAGAACGGCTATGGCGATGAGTTTGGTATAGGGAGCGGAGAGGCATTTACTATCAAAGAGGTTGCACAGATGTATGGTGGAGAGATAGTGATGCTTCCCGAGCGTAAAGGAAACAGAATGTCTGCTGATGTTATGACGGAAAAGACTAAAGCTCTTGGATGGACGCCGACAAAAAAACTGGCAGATTACATAGAAGAGTGTAGAGTAAACAATTGGAACTAATCAAGGCAAAAAATATCAATTTTGAGAGGGTTTACTACTACTCTTTTCTCATTTTTGCTTTTATTTTACCCCTTTCTCGTGCTGCTGTAAGCCTTTTTGTAGTTGTTTTGCCGCTTCTGTGGATTTATGAAGGAGACTTAAAAAACAAACTTACAAAGGTTTGGCACAACGCCATTCTACGCTCTCTGCTGCTTTTTTTACTCTTTGTCTTTCTCTCCGCACTTTGGAGTTCAAATCTACATGAAACTTTTAAGTTTATGCGACTTTACAGCTACTGGCTTATCATCTTTGTTATCGCAACCTCTATCAAAAAAGAGCAGATTCAGAGTGTTATCACGGCGTTTTTACTGGGAATGTTTCTGAGTGAAATTATCGCCTATGGTGTCTTTTTTGAACTCTGGAGTTTTAAGAGAGCCTCTGTAACAAACCCAAGTCCTTTTATGTTTTGGATAGATTATAGTGTCTTTATGGCAGTAACTTCCATACTGCTTCTAAGCCGACTCTTCTCTGAACACTTTAGTAAAAAAGAGAAACTCTTTATGTTTCTCTTTTTTCTCTCCACCACAGGCAACCTCTTTTTAGGCATGGGAAGAACCGGTCAAGTAGCTTTAGTTGCCGGCATCATAGTGATGCTTTTTCTCTACCTCAAACCATCACTTAAATCTTTTTTTATCGGTCTTGTACTCATAAGCTCAATCTATGGAGCAGGATATACCCTCAGCGATACATTTCAAAACAGAGTCAAAAGTGCCATAAGTGACATCAGCTCCATACAGCAAAAACACTTTGACAACTCTTGGGGTATCCGTGTTGTTTACTGGATGATAACCTATGATATACTCAAAGACAATCCTCTTATAGGTGTGGGTATTGGGGATTATCAAGATACCATACAGGAGTATGTTGAAAAAAACAGTTATCCTATTTCACACGAGACAAAAGAGTTTATTAAAGTCAACCATGCACACAATCAGTTTCTTATGTCTCTCATACAAACAGGTCTTATCGGTCTTATTTTAACGCTTAACATTATCTACACTTTACTTAAAACACCACTCTATGATGCAGAGATAAAGCGATTTTCCATCCTCTTTAT
The DNA here is from genome assembly GCA_027083035.1 of Sulfurimonas sp. Classification (GTDB taxonomy): domain Bacteria; phylum Campylobacterota; class Campylobacteria; order Campylobacterales; family Sulfurimonadaceae; genus Sulfurimonas. The sequence goes on from JALWSY010000186.1 coordinate 7,944, forward strand.
AACTATCTACTTTGTCAGTTGCATGGCAGAACCGCTCTGGCTCAAACAGTTTACAATTGTACTCTTTACACTTTTTGTTGGGCTTTTTGCATCATTGGTTGTTCCTTCACAAAAGAGTGCAGATTAAAATTTATCTCGCCAAGTAATATTTGACTTAACAACCTTAGCAGGATTTCCTGCTGCTATTACATTCTCACCTATACTTTTTGTAAGTGTAGAATTTATGCCAACAACACTCCCTGAACCTATTGTTACCCCTTTGAGTATAGTTACATTATCAGCTATCCAAACATCTTCACAGATACAGATATCTTTTGCATTGTTTATCCGTTCGCTGTTTTCAAATATGGGGTGTCCATCTGAAGTCATAATTTTAATATTTCTTGATAACCCTGAACGCTCTTTTATCGTTAACTGTGTTGATTCTTTTAGGGTGAGTATGCAGTTATCCCCTATCATACACTCCTCACCGATAAACAGGTGACAATTATCACCAACTATCTCAATGGTCACACCGCGTAAAACTGCCTTTTTGCTGATTATTATGGAGTTATTTTCTCCCTTTACATAGATATGACACCCAACAACCTTTGCTGTTTTGTCGATATCTAACTTGCATCTTCCCTTGATTTTAATGCTATTTCGTAACTGCTGTATAAAGGAGAACTTATGCATTATCAGCTCTCTTTTCTATGCCATTAGAACATACAAACCTCTTTTTTTCTTTGTTTATAGCCATCTCTTGTTTTGCAACTGCTTCATCCTCCACTCTTGAGGATCTCTCATGATGCAGATGAAAAAGATTTGCACAAAACTTTGCTGATTTTAAACTACAACCATTCATAACAAAGCGCCACTCCAAATCAACATCATCCTTACTTCCCCCTGTAATATCTTCATCAAAGCCATTAATAGCAAACAAATCCTCCCTAAAGCAGGAAAAATTAGAACCGACTATATGTACATTAGTGTCTAGTTTTTGAACAAGATTATAGAGAAAACTTACCTGACATAAAACTAACCCCTGTTCATAATGGCGGGTATTTCCAGAATTTATATAGGAAAATTTTCTCAAGTATTTTTTTTCAAGTTCTAATGCACTCACTCTTCCATCTCGTAAATCTTGAGAGACTGCATCGCCTAGATTGACTCTACGACCACAAAGAATAGTTTTTCTTTGAGCTAATCGCAGATGATTTTGAATAAAGTTAGAGTAGGGAATAACATCCCCATCTATAAAGATGATATACTCCCCTGTTGTATGAGGGAGCGCTTTATTCATAATTCTTGCCTTTCTATTGCCCCTGTCCTCTTGTGTAAAGTGCAGAATTTTTTGCGAAATCATATAGTTTTGCAGTAACTTCTTTGTCTCTAAAGAGTTCCCATCCTCTGCAATTATAATTTCAAAATCTTTATATGTTTGATAAGAGAGTGCATCTAAAATTAGTTTTAATGCGACACTATCTTTATAAGTTGGAATAATTATACTTACTTTCACTACCATCTTTCCTTACTATATCGATGCAATAAACTCAAAAAGTTTCCTGTTTTGTGTAGCACTTGAGAACTTCTCTTTTGCTTTTTTATATCCTGCTTCTGCGAGCTGTTGCTTATACTCTCTCTTTGTATAAAGTAGCTCTATCTTTTTTGCCAAATCCTCACTACTTCTATCAAAGAGCAAACCATCTACGCCATCTTCAATAATCTCTAAAGGTCCTCCATTGTTTGTAGCTATCATACAGACTCTATTCATCATCGCTTCAATAACTACTAAACCAAAGGTCTCTTTTGGCGTTGCTAGGATATTTACATCAAACAGAGACATATGCTCATTTACCTCTTTGGTAAAACCTGTAAAGATAACACTCTTTGTAAGTCCAAGCTCCTCTACCCGCTTCTTTAGGTTCCTAAGATAGGTCGCATCCATTGTATGCCCGACGATGAGTAGTTTTATATCTTTTTTGTGGAGTTTATGAAGTGCCTCAATGACCAGATACTGCCCCTTTACCTCTTCAATCCGTCCAACAATGCCCACTACAAAATCATCCTCTCTCAAAGCATACTTACTCTTGAGTGCTTGCACCTTCTCTGCATCCATCTCTTGTGCCTCTGTTCCCATATAGACTACTTCGATTTTTGGTCGTATATCTTGAGGGATAAACTGTTCCAACTGCTCTTTTACCCCAAAGGTAACAGCGTGTATTGCATCGATGTTTTTATAGAGCCATCTATGGTAAACATCACTCTTAAAGCGTGTCATATTCATATTGCGTGTCTGTATAATCTTAGGCTTTTTTTTGCTCAGTATCTTCGCTAGAACAACTGTTGCTATATCTCGCGTCCAGTGAAAATGTACAACATCAATCTCTTTTGCATCAATGATTTTTGCAAGTTTATATGCTGGAATAAGTGGAAAAAATTTATTGCGTTTTATGTAAAGGGACTGCTCTTTGTCTAAATATTTA
>JALWSY010000187.1 GCA_027083035.1 Sulfurimonas sp.
TCTAAACACTCTACCATCTTCTTTAGAGACTCTGCCTCTCTAAAAAGTTCTGTAACATTGATAGATATCTCTAAGAAAAATGCTTTAAAAGCACCCTTATTAAAGAGTATAAGTCCCACACTATCTTGGATGTTTTTAATATCATGCTTTATCATAAACAGTTTCAACCTACGCTCAAACATCTCTCTGTGATAGGGTTTAAAATCATACCCATACCGTTGCCGTATCATCTCTAAAAGATACTCTATCCATTGCTCTTTTGAGATTTTTTTATCTAACAAAGCTATAAGTGTGACAATCTCCTCTATCGGCAGCACATAATCAGCAACATTAAGTTGCAGAGCATTCATCACCATTGGTTTTGCTTCACACTCTTGTGGATTTTGTAGCACTATCTTTGTTCCATTTGATTTGAGCAGTTGTAATTTATCTACTCCATCACTTGCATATCCACACTCTTGAATTATGAGTAACCTCTGCTTATAATAATTTGAAAACGACTCATAACTTACTGAGATAGATGGTTTGGAGTAGTTGTATTTTGGTGCATCATCGAGTACAAAACTCCCATCTGCTATCTTTAGATGTCTATTATTTGGAGCTATGTAGATATCTCCTGCGACTACTCTCTCACCCTCGACTGCATAAAGCACTCTATGTGTTGTGTAGCGTTGCAAGATTGCATCAAAAACACCCTTCTTATCAGCCTCTATATGTTGCACTATCACTAAAGCAACATTTTGTAAATTTACATTTTTTACAATATCTACAATCTTTTTAGAGGAGTCTGCACTCCCTCCAATAAGTACAACCTCTACTTGATGCAGCGATACAGTCACATCTTTTAAAGAGGAGATAAAAGAGACTGAAAATCCTAACTTCTTCAAATAACGAGAGAGTTTATACTTCTGCGCAAAAATCTTGATTTTTTTTTGATGAAGAACTATCTCTTCATACAAAAGGTGTACCATCTCAGTATCTACACTATAAACATTACCAAACTCAAGACGCCACAAGACATACTTTTTCTTAAATATCTCTCTAAGACTTTTTACATCATCTGCACTAATAGGCATCTCTATGCTTATAACAAGTGTAACATCTCTCTCAAAGTAGCGAATCATAAGTCTCTATACCCACGCTTTTATCATCGAGATAAGTGCTGATTGTTGAAGTGGTTTTGTGAGATAATCATCTGCACCATGATCCAAACAGAGCTGCTTATCTTCAGGCATACTCTTTGCAGTAATGGCGATAATAGGAATCTTTTTAAAACGAGCATCGGCTTTTATACTCTCCATCGCTTTGAGTCCATCCATAACAGGCATCATAACATCCATAAGGATGAGATCTATTTGTGGTGTCTCCTCTAAAAGCTCGATGGCTTCTTTCCCATTAAAAGCACTAAAGACCTCTGCACCCATCGACTCCAAAGTAGATGTTAAAGTAAATATATTTCTACTATCATCATCTACTATAAGTATATTTTTTCCTCGTAACTCATCTGCATCAACAGTATCAACCGAAGTATCCTCCAAGATTTTCATTGGTGCTATCTGCTCCTCTTTCCTCTCAGCTAAAGAGATATCTAAAGGAGACGCTTCTTGTTCCTTATGTTTTTCTTTTTGCCCACTACTCTCCTGCGTACCTTTGAGTGGGAGTATAACACAAAACCTAGTCCCCTCACCCACTCTACTCTCAACAGAAATCTCTCCAGACATTAACTCAACTATAGTTTTGCTAATAGAGAGTCCAAGACCGGTACCTCCAAACTCGCGGCTTATACTTCCATCTACCTGCTTAAATGCCTCAAAAATACTCTCTATACTCTCTTTAGGTATGCCAATGCCACTATCTTCTACATAAATTTTTACTCTATCATCTGCTGCATACATACCGAGCTTAACATACCCACTCTTTGTAAATTTAAAGGCATTGCTAAGGAGATTTTTCAGCACCTGTGAGAGTTTTTGTTTATCTGTTTGAAATGCTTTTTGAAACCTATCTTCGACCTCAAATTTCAAACCCTTCTCTTCAGCTATAGGCGAAAACAATCCCTTGATATCTTCAAGAAAGCTAGTAGAATCTACACTCTCATAGAAAAAATCCATTTTTCCAGACTCTATCTTACTCAAATCTAAAATGTCATTAATGAGTAAAAGCAAGTCATTTCCAGCTTTATGAATTACGGCTGCTTTCTCTACCTCTTTTGCATCAAGATGTTTGCTTGGGTTTTGTGTTAAAAGCTTTGAGAGCAGTATGATTGAATTGAGAGGTGTTCTGAGTTCGTGACTCATATTAGCTAAAAATTCACTCTTATATCTATAGGCTTTCTCGAGTTCCTCTGCTCTTTTGTCAAGTACCTTCTTCGCCTCTGCAAGAGTTTCATTCTTAAGCTGTAGTTCACGGGATTGGAGTTTGAGCTGTTGCTGTTGCTCCTCCATTTGAACATTGGTCTCTTGTAGCTCTTCACTCTGTGTTTGTAACTCTTCAAATGCCTCTTGAGACTTCTCTAAAAGTATTTTTATCTGCATATTTTGATTTACGGTATAGAGTGCTGTTGCAAAGAGTGAAGAGATTTTGGCAAGGTACTCTCTTTTGATATCGCTAAAAC
>JALWSY010000188.1 GCA_027083035.1 Sulfurimonas sp.
ATGAGGTTACTAAAGTATCAAACTAAAGATTTTAAAAATATTTTGAGGTACTCTCTATTAAACTTTCTGGACATTTCTGGGTCTTTGAGCATAAGTTTGAGTGCTTCAAAAGAGGAGAGTTTTTTTCTGTAAGGTCTCTCACTTGTGAGTGCATCAAAAACATCGCAAATCGCCAGAATAGCGGCAGATTTACTTATCTGGCTTTTTGTAAGATGATCGGGGTAACCGCTACCATCGTAACGTTCATGGTGATGCTTAACTGCTTCTAAAATAGAAGGATTATGAATGTGGAGTAACTCGATTTTTTTAAGAGAAAGAATTGGATGCTCTTGAACGATTTTTAACTCTTGAGTATTTAGTTGAGAGTTCTTGTAGAGGATGGCATCATCTATATTATGAATACCAATATCATGAAGTATTCCAGCTACTCCAAGTGCGAGAAGTTCTTCCTCATTAAATTTTAAAAGACGTCCAAGATTGATAGCGTAAAAGGCTACATTAAAGGAGTGAATATTGAGTTCGTAATCATCCCTAAGAGACTCTATTGTCTGCTTGAGATAATCTTTTTTTGTGTAAAGCAGCTCGATAATATCTTTGATTAAGGTATTTAAACAATTGTTCGTCTGTTCGTTATAGCTTTTTAAAAGAAGATTTGAAAAAATAGTTTCACTAATTTTATAGAGTGAAGTAATTATCATCTCGTTTGTATAGATATTGAGTTGTAGATACTCTCTAAAGGTATCACAGTTTATAGAGTGTAAGCTCTCTTTTTGTTCTCTTTTTGAGATAAAAAAGTTCTTATGTGCTTGAAGTTTTAGAAGTGCAACACGACTGAGGCGACTTCCTTTTTTTAAGATAAGCTCATGGGCATCTCTATTTTTGATGTAGATATTAAAAGGAATTTCAGTATTTACTTTGATTGATTTGATATCAAAGGGTATATGAGAAGCTATCTTTTCCATTGTTATAAGGCAACTTTATATGTTTGCGTACAAGAAGATTATCTATCTAGCACACAAACATCATGATGTATAAATCTATAATCCTTTGGATAGGAAACCTTAAATACAATCGCGTAAAAAATAGGAAGAACTCCAAGCGTAAGGATTGTTGAGAAACTGAGTCCAAAAATAATAGCAATAGCCATCGGCTCCCACATAGGTCCACCACTAATCCAAAGAGGAATCAAACCCGCTACCGTTGTAAGAGTAGTAAGTAAGATAGGACGAATACGGCGTTGTGCCGCTTCAATGATAGCATCTTGTGGCGATAGACCTGTTACCTCAATTTCGTAATCTATTCTCTCTATAAGTATAATAGCATTGTTTATAACTATACCTATAAGAGAGATTATACCAAGATAGGTCATGAACCCAAAATAGGATTTTGTTAAAAAGAGTCCTATAACTACACCAATTATTCCAAGCGGAATGGTAATAAAAATAAGTGCTACTTTTGCAAAAGAGTTAAACTGCATGATAAGTAGCAAAATGATAATCATCATCGCAATAGGAAGCTGTGCAGTTACTGCACCTTGAGCCTCTATGGAACTTTCAACTTCACCACCAAACTCATAGTGATAGCCAACTTTCCAATCTTGTTCCTTAAGCCCCGGTTCAACTTTTTTCATTACATCAAAGGCGGTAAAGCCTTTTTTGAGTTGTGCGGTAACTGTAATACAATGTATGCCGTTATAGCGAATAATCTTAGGTGGCTTCCAGACAACATCGATATTTGCTACTTGGGTAAGTGGTACTGATTTGTTTGTCGCAGGAACAAAGATAAGCGTACTCTCTAAAGTCTCCATAGAGGATTTAAGTGCGTGATTTGAACGCAGCGTAATAGGAATAGTTTTTGTATCTGTTCTAAACTGCGTAATATTACGTCCTGAGAGTGCGGTCTGCAAAGAGGAAGCAATATTATTATAACTTACACCTGCATGGTATGCAAGAGAGGGATTAATCTCCACAACCAGCTTCTGTGTCCAGACACCCCAGTCATCATCGATATGATAGACCATATTTGACTCACCCAGCAGTTTTTTGAGTGCTGTTGCATGATTGGAGAGTTCTTGAATATCATTACCTATAATTCTAATCTGTACAGGATTTTTTACAGGAGGACCATTGTCAAGTTTTTTTACACTTACCTCTGCATTTGAGAAGTGATTAAAGCCAAAAAGCTCAATCTGTGGTTGTATGACATCATAAGCATCAAGGGAGACTGCATTGACTAAAATTTCGGCATACTCATCTGAAGCTGGGACAGGTGTATTATTAATCCAAAATCGTGGCGCACCTTTACCAACAAAACTTGTATAATTTTTAATGTATTCAGGACGCTTTGATTCTAAAAATCTCTCCATCTCTTTTACCGCTTTGAGTGTTTGCTCTACAGAAGAACCCGGTGAGAGTGCTATTCTAACAATCATTGAAGGCTGTTCAGATGGTGGAAAAAATATTTTTGGTACAGTCAGCGAGAGAAATAGTGAGAGTACAAATATAATAGCAACGCCAGTTACTGAAATAGTCCTATATTTTAAAGAGAGTGTTAGTAGTGTCTTAAATGTATTACAAAGGGGATTATTATATGTAAAACGCGTTCTCTGTTTTGGGCGTAAGAAAAAGTAGCTTAGCATAGGGACAATAGTAAGACCAAGCGCCCAAGAACTCATAAGTGTAATCGCAACAACTTCAAAGAGTGATGCAGTATAATCACTTGCGACAGACTCAGCAAGGTAGATTGGTAAAAAGGCAGCTGCCGTTGTAAGAGATGAAGTTAAGAGGGAGACATAGAGTTCGGAGACTGCTCCCTTCGCCGCATCAAGAGGGGACTTGCCCTCATCCATCTTAACTATAATAGACTCACTAATAACAATAGCATTATCCACAAGCAGACCAAGGGAGATGATAAGTGCTGCAAGAGAGACTTGGTTGAGTCCGATGTCAAGCTTCCACATAATAAAGAGTGAAGTGAGGATGGTACTAGGGATTAATGAGGTAACAATCAGCCCTGTTCTCCACCCAAGACTTACTAGCATAACAACCATGATAATAAGGATAGAAGAGATAATTGAACCTGTAAAGTTTGAGATAATATTCTCTACAAGATTTGGCTCATCAAAGGCGAGACTAAACTCAACTCCTATAGGATACTTATCTTTTAGATACTCTATCTTCTCTTTGATGGACTTTCCGAGTGCAATAATGTTACCACCATCAGCAACAGATATTGCAAGAAGCAGACTCTCCTCCATATTTGAGCGAGTTCTTGGATCTGGTGGTTCACTATACCCCTCACGGATGGATGTTATATCTTCAAGATAAACAACTTCGGCTCTTCCGGGAAGAGGTATGATGGTTTTTCCAAGCTCTTTAATGCTCTTAAGGTTTCCTGTTGGTTCCAAAATCAGACGATTTGGACCTATGGTGATAGCACCACCGGGTGTGATAATATTTCTCTCTTGAATAATTTGACTAAGTCTATCAGGAGAGAGATTAAGCTCAGCGAGTTTAGCATTGGAAAACTCTATGTAAATGTGCTGTTTTTGCAGACCAATGATAGAGACATCCCCAACATCAGGAATATTTAAAATTTCCTCTTTTACATCATTAGCTATTTTTTCTAGCTCTGCATAACTAAAACCCTCTCCAACGATGTTTATAAGAGTTCCAAATACAGAGTTATAGTCATCGTTTAGATGTGGCTTAGATACTTCCGGAGGTAAATCTGCTGTCTCTATTTTTTTGCGCACTTTATCCCAAATAGGATCTAAATCATGGTACTTTTCATCAACATCAATATAGATTGTTGAAACACCATTGGTTGAGGTGGAGCGAATTTTTTTAATCTCATTAATTTGTCGCAACTGTCTCTCTAGGGGAATAGTTACAAGAGACTCTATTCTTTGCGGTGTAGCACCTGCAAAAACCGTCGTGACAACAGCAGAGGGAATGTTAAAACTCGGATCTTTGGCTCGTGGCATTTTAAAGTAGGCAATAAGCCCACTTATAAGGAAAAAAAGTAAAATCGTGGCAGTTACTCTATTTTTAGAGAGTATGAGTTCTGTATAACTTTTCAATTTTCTACTCGTACTTTTTGGCCTTCATGGACACGGCTCATTCCAGCAGTAAGCACTTTCATATTTGTTCCTACTCCACTAGTGATGATAACACCATCTGTTGTAAGTTGTCCACGCTTCACATTGCATCGCTCAATACTACCAACACCATTGTTAATATCATCTACGATGTAAAGATAATGTCCCTGCTCATCTTCCATAAGCGCATGGAGTGGCACTACAAAACTATTTTTGTTTACATCATTATGGAAGTTGAAGCGAACAGTAGCTGACATGCCGGGATGGATACGCTTTGAGCGTTTAAGAAGTCTTACTACAACAGGAAAGGTCGTTGTTCTCTCATTTGATGCATGACTTACCTCTGTTACTTTTGCTCTATATTTCTTTTTTGGGAGAGCATCAAAGGTTACTGTACACTCTTGTCCCTCTTTTACATTATCTATCAAAGAACCCGGGACACTTATTGGCACTTCTATATTTCGGGTGGAACTAATAGAAGCGATACTAACAGCTGGGGTTACATTTTCTCCCTTATGAATAGTTAAGTTAGATATTGAACCATTCATAGGTGCGCGCAGTTTTGTGTAACTGAGTTTCAGTTCAGCTTGTTCAAGACGGTTTTTCATGGCATTGTAGTTTGCTTGCGCAGACTCTTTCATGGTTCGTGCATTGTCAAGATCGCTTAGAGAGCTACTACGATTTACATAGAGTTTTTTAATTCTCTTATATTTACTTTTTGCATTGGCAAGTTTGACTTTTGCTTGCTTGAGTGAAGATTTAACCTCATTTACTTTGAGTCTGAAAAAAGAGTCATTTAATGTAGCGATGATATCACCCTCTTTTACACTCTGCCCATCACGAATATAGACGCGCTTCACTGTTCCACTTACATTAAAACTAAGGCGTGCGGCAACATCTGAGCGAGCAATCCCGTTAAAGTTATAAATCGAGCTTGCCTGTGATTGAACTAAGTCCATCGTACGCACAGGTCGAATCTTCTCCTCAGGTTTTTTATCATTACACCCTATGATAAAAAGTGTAGCTAATAGTAATAGTACGTATCTCATTTACTCTCCCTCTTCTTCATCATCATCATCTTGTGTCGTTTTGTAGCTTTCTAATGTATCTAACCACTCTTTCCAGTCATCTTTTCCAAGGTTAAAGTTTACCTGACCAATATCATGTTGCAGCACTAAAAGATCACGCATAAAGGCGTAACGAGTATTATTTTCTATAAGTGAAGCTCTAAGTGCTGTGTTTTGTGCATCAAGAAGATCTATAATTCCAATATTTCCTTGATTATATACCGCTGTTATTAGCTCAAGGTTTTTCTTTGAACTTACAGAAGCACTCTGTGCGATTTTTATAGATAAAAAGGATGCCTTTGCTTGATAGAGAGAGTTTCTTACATTCTTTTCTACTGTGTGTATCAGATTCTTACGCTGTGCCTCTGCTATAAGCAGAGAAGCTTTTGAAGCTTGCAATGCTGCTGATTTTGCACCACCTCTATAGAGTGGAAAGCGCACATAAAGTCCAATTTGCCAGTCAGTATTATCAGCATAAGGAAAGTCATCAAAACGACCGCTCTCATCGGTATCTCTAAATTCATTTGAAGCATCGACAAAGTGTTGTTTGACTCCACCCTCTACAGTAATAGAAGGCAAATAAAACGCATCGTCGTTAGACTCAACAATAAGTTTTTTAGCTCTCTCAATTGCATCATATTGATGAATAGTCGGTACATTCTTCTTTGCTGTTTTTACAAGAAAGGCTTGAAATTTTGCAAATTTAGTCTGATCTAAAAAATAATCCTTCATTCGTTTCTGATTTGTCATAAAGACTTTATTGTTCATATCAACAGGATCAAAGTTCAGTACTAAATCTTGAGGAAGGTTGAGTAAATTATTCAAAGTGTGCTTTGCCTGCTGAAGTGCTGTATGTGTAAAGAGAAGACTCTTTTTCTCATCTGATATTTGTGTTTGCCAACGATAAATATCGCTAGCACTTCCAATTCCGATGTCGCGTCTTGTTATGGCTGAGCGCATATTTGTTTTTGAGAGTTCAAGGTTACTCTTCTCAATTTTCAGCTTTGTACGCAGTTGTAAGATTCTTAAGTAGTTTACCGCGGCAGCTAAACCAATATCTAGTTTTACATAGTCGGTAGCTTTTTTTTGCGCCTTAAGAAAGTTTTCATTTACACTAATATTTGCACTCACTTCGTGGTTAAAGAGTTGCTGTGAAAAACGGCCATAGACATTTGCATCAACTTCATTTTGTAAACCCAAACTAGCAACAGCTCTATCCTCATCAACTTTTATTGCTTCTGCACCAATATCGATTTGAGGGAGGAAAAGACTGCTTGCTTTTTCTACATTTGCTTTTGAGAGTTCAATCTGATGCTCACTTGCTACTACACTCAGGTTGTGATGGATAGCACGATTCATAATCTCTTCAATATTAAAAAAGTGAGAATCACTCTCTTCACTCTTTAAAATTGTCGCTTTTGAGAGTATCTCCCAGTTTGGTGTGTACCCTATAGCATTAGCCGTTTGCATATTGATAGAGAGTGCTGGAGTAGGTACAAAGTTTACTAACTGTTCAGATGCGTTAGCGCCAAGGGCAATCTGCTGTACATCAAGGGCAATTTGACGAATAAATCGCTTATTATCAGTAGCAGGTGCATTGGAGAAGAGTGCGCCAAGTTCAACATCTTCTTGCCCAATACTTGCAAATGTTGGCAGCTCTTTTGCAGCTAAAATATCATAAATCTCTCTTCTTTGCTCAGTTGTTTGCTGGAAAAGTGGTGTTACGTAAACAAAGTCCGTATTAGGGTCAATTTTGTCAAGAGCTTTACGAATGTCCTTTTCATCTCTCTTAAGAGGAATGATTTCAACTTTAATCCCTCTTTTTTTGAAAACCTTGTCTATGTATCTTCCAATAGAGGGGGTGTTTTTAATAAGTGTGTAGTCGATTAAGACAGATATCTTTTTAATATGTTTAATCTCCTCCATGGCACTAATATCTTTTTCTAGTGCTTGATGCGCACTTACATAAGTTAAGTTATGCTTTCCTGAAGTTTCATTCTTATAAGGAACTTTTTGCATTTTAGGGTTGATAATAGCTGTTGCTATAACTGGCTTTGGAAAGTAGTTCTTTCTAGCGATGTAGTGTGAAGAGAGCGCGCCTAGAGTAATAATCATGTTAGAGCGACGATCTTTAAGTGCTTTGTTGATATCACTTGCTATTTTATTATAATCCCAATGACCATCTCTGTAGAGTTTTTTTGGGAATTTTACATCAAAATCTCTTCCTAAAATCTGTTTGATTTCATTTTTGAGAGCCTCTTCAAAAGCGGCACTATATTCCGATTTTCCATCAGAAATAAGTGCAATAGTGTATGTTGGCTTTGCAAAAAGAAGCGATGAAAGGAGTAGCGAAAAAAGAAGAATAAATTTCATATAGATACCTTATAATAATGTTGTTATAGTATAAAATAGAGAAGCTTTGATTGTTGTAAAATATATCACACATTTGTGGTAAAGTTACCAATTGTGTAGTATATTTACAACTGCTTACTCTAAAACTGTAGGAATATAAGAGGTTGCTTCTTGAAGTTGGCAACCAAGTCCCTGTAAGTATCCAAGTTTTGTACCATTTGCATCATACCAAGTAAGGTAGAGGTTGCTAGTAGTAAAATCAATATTTCCGCTTACAGTATGCCCAAGACCAGAGTTAAGTGTGAGATTTACATCACCTGTTTCAAAATTGATTTTTCCGTTTAGGCTTGGTTCTTCGTTTGTTCTGGCATCATGTATCATACCGGTGACTAAACCATTTTTTTGAATATCAAAAGTAAAGAGTCCTAGGATAGGATCCTCCTCACTATCAGGATTTGAAGTGTTGTTAAAGAGTCCACTACCGGTGTATCGGTAAGCGGTATTGATACCTGCACCCACTCTGTAGGCTGTATATTCTCCTTTTTGTCCATCCTGTACAAAGCTTCCACTTACCTCGTCATAACCGCGTGAGCTTCCATCTCCTGAGATATTTGTCAGATTACTGCTGACTATTCGTCCAAGTTCTACATCAAAGTGGAAAGTTTCTGAAAAATTATAGGTACCTGTGTCCATGTTATGTATCCCCGAAGCATATATAACTTCACTGTAGTTACCATCTCCATTGACATCTTGTCCATCACCTAGTGCAACTATTGATCCATCTGATTGAATCATTACACCTACAAACCCCTCTCTCGCACCATCAGGAAGAATCCAACTACCTCTATAAGCACCTGAGTAAACACAACGAAGAGAGGATGCAAAATGATTTTCTGCCTCTTTTTTAGTAAATATTTTTGAGAGTTCATTATTTGTTGCTTTATTGAAACTCTCCGTAAATGCATCTTCACCAAGCGTATAATCAGGGGTGGACCATGATTTTGCCCTCTCTCTAGTCGCGGCACTAATACTTATACCATTCTCAGGTGCGCCATCCTCATCAAGTGACATCAAAACACGCACTCTATTGTTGACTTCCGAAGAGTAGATGGAGGTATTTAAGTCAAGATTTTTATAAGCGACAATATCTTTTGGTGTTACGGTGGAGAGAGCTATAGCTTTTCCTATCTCTAACTGTCCTACTTTAAAAAGGAGTATATCACCGTAAAAATACTCAAAACTACCACCTTCGCCGGTAATATTAGTTGCAATTTTACTTGACTCTTCTGTAGAGTTTATATCAACTGTATAGTTGAGACCCTTTACTCCAGAGTCTATGAAAACTCCCGTAACTCTTGGGTAAGTTGGATGTATTTTTGTAGCATAGGTTTTTGTGTTAATTTGATCACCACATCCTACTACAAAAGTAGTGAGAAGTGTGGCAAGAAGTGTATTTGAGAGAAGTTTCATACTATTTACCTTAAAATTGGTAGTTGATTCCAAATGAAAGGGAGAGTTGTTCCATTTTTGTTTGATACTCATATGCCATATCAAGTTGATCAAAACCTGTTGTTATAGGGCTTAAAGAACCTGCTCTTGTTGTAGTAGCCTCTGGAGAGTAAACAACAGCGAAGTCTAAATCCATGTTATCCATGACAGCGTATCCAAATCCCCCAGAGAAGTGTGTAGTGCTAATCGCTGGAAATCCAACCATATTAAGCATTGAGAGGGCTTGATCAAATACAAGATGTCCCTGTACATCTGTAAGAAGTGCGCCTGTCTCTCCTGAAGCAGTTGGAATAGGAGAGGGTGCATAGTTGTATCCAAAACGAAGTTGTAGTGCGTCTGCATGATACTCTACACCAAAGGCATAAATGCTTTGATTATCCCAACCAAAATCTTTATACCCCTCTGCTAATCCCCAAGGTATAAAACGATAATCAAAAGTAAAGGAGATGTCAGGAGAGATGTCATACCCAAGACCGACCGCTATCTCCCATGGTTGTTCTAACACTAAATCATCGAGTGTATCTGGATTTGTAGCGTCAAGTGCATTTTGTATAGTACCTGTTCCAGCAAGTGCTTGAATAGCGTCTGCTGCAAGTTGTCCACCGGGAATATCTTTAAATCCTGCAGCCATAAGTTGTGAAGAGATTGTTGAAGTGTCTCCATCAGAAAAGCCTACACCTGCATTGTTGTACATCCACTCATCTGCCATATAGACCATTCCATTTGGACCAAACTGAGAGAAGTTCGCAACCTCTTTATAGGTAAACTTGAGTGATGAATCATAAGAGATACCAACGCGAAGTTTCTCTGTAACTTTTACATCCATACCCGCTTTAAAACCGATAGCCGGAACAAGTTCTGAGCCGCCTACATTTGTACCAAAAAGACCTTGTCTTTGTGATTGTGGTTTTTTTCCAAAGCCATAAGGTGTTCCATTAGGGTCAAGATATCTCTCATCATAGTTGAGGGCAAGTGATCCTAAACCTAAAACAGGTGCAAAACCAAAAGTTGTGTTACCAAGGCGGTAGGAGATTGCAGGAACAAGTTTCATTAGCATCATAGAACTGTTCATCTGTCTTTGTGCATACTCACCCTCATACTGTGTAGCCATTCCTGCAGCGCCTATCATTGCAAAGCCAAGAACAGTTGTGTCACTCATTCTTACAGCATAAGCCATTGAGGGAATGAAGTTTGTATCGAGCATATTCTGACTTGCTGCAACGGTTGGCGCATCATAACTTGGAAGATTATCTAAGGGTGCTAAGTTTGCATTAAGAGGCATTCTATCATAGACAGAACTTATAAGTGATGCACTAAAGTA
>JALWSY010000189.1:0-2823 GCA_027083035.1 Sulfurimonas sp.
TGATCCACTCCATTCAGAGTTCACGAAAGGTAAAAGTAAATGTTCATGATATAAACTACTCAGGTGTACCAACTGAGACCTGTTCAACTTGTCATAACCGTGGGAAACGCATAGGGGTAAGTTATCAGGGACTTATGGAGACAGAGTACAAAGCTACTTTTGATAGTGAGGGAAATGCGCAACCAAAACTCCATACAAAAAGATATATCCACATGAAAGCGGATATCCACTTTAGAAAAGGGATGATGTGTCAAGATTGCCACACCTCAAATGATTTGCATGGAGATGGTTTTTTAAGTGGGGCAAATCTTGGTGCTGTTGAGATAGAGTGTCAAGATTGTCATGGTACTACCAAAAAATACCCGTGGGAGTTACCACTTGGCTATTCTGATGAGTTTAAAACATCACCCAAAAAAGGCAAAGCTCGTGGAGTGGCACAAGATGTTGCAACCTACTTAAAACAGGGTTATATGCCAAAAGAGAAGCATGATGGATATATCATCATGGCAAGAGGAAATCCACTTCCTAAAGCTGTGAAAAAGGGAAATAAAATCTTGATGCACTTAGCTTCAGGAAAAGATATAGAACTTAAACCACTCAAACTCTTAAAAAAAGAGGAAGCTCTCTCTAAAAAAGCACTTGTTGCTATGGATACTATTGGTGCGCATACAGATAAGCTAGAGTGCTATACCTGTCATGCTACTTGGGCGCCACAATGCTATGGTTGCCATGTAAAGGTGGACTATAGTGATGGAAAGCAAAATGTGGACTATGTGAAGATGTCACATGATCAAGATATTCATGGAACAACTGGTGGAATGAGAAAGTCACTTAAAAAATATCTTGTTGATGGACAGGTAACAGAGACACGAAGCTATCTGCGCTGGGAAGATCCAATGCTGGGGCAGAATGGTGAAGGTAGAATAACGCCGCTCATTCCGGGATGTCAAGTAACTGTTACAGTAATTGGAAAAGATGGAAAAGCACTACTACAAAACCATATTTTTAAAATACCAAATGCAGAGGGTGCAGGTGCAGAGGGACAAAATGCCATAGATATGGCACCGGTACAGCCCCATACCATTCAAAAGGAGGCGAGAAGCTGTGAATCTTGTCACGCAAGTAAAAAAGCACTCGGTTTAGGAATAGATGGTACAGCAAATCCAAGCAAGACAACTATCATAGATATAATGAGCGCTGATGGAAAGATATTGCCAAAAGAGGTAGATGAGCAGATTCCAGCTATCAAAAATCTCACGCATGATTACTCACAGATTATAGATGCAAATGGTACACAACTTATGACTGTTGGAAGCCACTTCACGCTCTCCGCCCCACTAAGTAAAGCACAAAGAGATAAGTTAGATAGACGAGGTGTCTGTCTCTCATGCCACCAAGATATTCCCTCTGGAAATCTTGCAGTTTCAGCTATGACACACATCGCTGAGATGGCAGAGATAGAGATAGATAATAAAAAACATCAAGGGATTTTAAATAAGATTCTCAATCTTGGAGCATGGACACAGATTGTAGGAACTGGGCTTGTTGTACTGTTATTTATCTATCTTATATATACTCTTTTTATAAAGAAAAAATCGATAAATCCAAGAAATAGAGGATGGAAATAGTGAAAAAAATAGCACTCATAGTTGCCACAACTTTCAGTTTGATGGCAAATGATATAGTTGTGAAAAATAGCTGCACAGATGTGACCACAACTGTGCAAAATTTAAAAAAGATTGTTAAGAAGAAAGGGTTGAGTGTTTTTGCAACTATCAACCATAGTGCCAATGCAAAGATGGTTGGAATGAAGCTTAATGAGTCTAAGATGGTCATCTTTGGCAATGCCAAACTTGGCACAGCACTTATGCAGCAAGATATGACAGTAGGATTAGACTTGCCACTACGAGTCTTAGTCTTTACAGATACTGATGGACGCGTAAAAATGGCCTATAGAGATGGCTCATGGTTGGCAGATAAGCATGTTTTAAATGCACAAAAAAAGATAGCGAAGATAAATAGAGCTATGGATATCTTTACAACAAAAGCGGGACAATGCAAAAAAGATTAACAAAAGAAGCAGCACTTGATTTAATTAAAAATGCTGATTTAAAAACACTTGGAAAGATGGCAACTGCGCGTAAAAAGGAGTTGCATCCAAAGGGCATCACTACATTTGTCATAGATAGAAACATAAACTACACAAATATCTGTTGGGTAGATTGTAAGTTTTGTGCTTTTTACAGACATGAAAAAGATACGGATGCTTATGTGCTTACCTTTGATGAGATTGATGCAAAGATAGATGAACTCTTGGAGATAGGCGGGACGCAGATACTCTTTCAAGGGGGTGTGCATCCAAAGCTCAAAATCGAGTGGTATGAGGATTTGGTAGAGCATATTCATCAAAAATATCCAACGATTACCATTCATGGATTTAGCTCTATTGAGATAGATTTTATCGCAAAGGTCTCTCGCATCTCTGTTGAAGAAGTACTAGAGCGACTCAAAGCTAAAGGGCTTGCATCGATTCCGGGAGCTGGAGCGGAGATACTCTCTGATAAGGTACGTGATATTATTGCTCCTAAAAAGATTGACTCGGATGTCTGGATAGATATTCACCGCAAAGCGCATAAGCTTGGTATTCTAAGCACAGCGACTATGATGTATGGAACAGTAGAGAGCGATGAGGATATCATAGATCACTTGGATATGGTGAGAAGTCTGCAGGATGAGACGGGTGGTTTTCGTGCCTTTATCATGTGGAGTTTCCAAGGGAAAAATACAGAACTTCTCAGACTCATTCCAGATATGGAGAAGCCC
>JALWSY010000189.1:2833-34577 GCA_027083035.1 Sulfurimonas sp.
CATCTAACCGATATCTCAGACTCCTTGCAGTTGCAAGGCTCTATCTTGATAATGTCCCCAATATTCAAAGCTCTTGGGTAACACAAGGCCCTTACATAGGACAGATGGCTCTGCGTTTTGGAGCAAATGATCTAGGCTCAACGATGATGGAGGAGAATGTAGTCAGCTCCGCGGGTGCCGCGTATGCAATGGCAAAAGAGGAGATGGTTCATCTTATAAAAGATATCGGAGAAATACCAGCTGTGAGAAATACAGCGTATGAGACCCTAGAGGTTTTTGAGTAGAGATGAAAATAATTTTAGCACTTTTAGTAATAGGACAGATTGTAATGGCAGCAAAAGTAGAGAGTATAAAGATAAAAGGCATAGAAGTGCCTCTGATATATGAAGAGGATAGAAGACTCCCTTTGGTGACAACACAGGTAGTTTTTACAAATAGCGGGAGTATTACCGATACAAAAAAAGCTGGTCTTGCAAAGTTTAGCGCAAAGATTTTAAATGAGGGAACTAAAAAGATGGGTTCTTCCTACTTTGCAGATACCCTTGAGTCAAAAGCTATTCATATCTCTGCATCAACGGGAACGGAAACCTTCGTACTTGAAGTGAGTTCTCTTAAAGATCAGTACGCAAACTCTCTAAAATATCTCAAAGAGTTGCTTGATGATCCAAACTACTCAAAAGAGAGCCTCTCAAAAGTAAAGACGATGACGCTCGGTGCGATAAGCCGAAAAGAGAATGATTTTGACTATATCGCTTCAAATGAACTCAAACGACTCCTCTTTAAAGATACACCTCTTGCACAGCCTAGTGTGGGTACAAAAGAGAGTGTTGCCTCCATCTCACTTAAGGATGTGAAGGGGTTTGTTACAAAACACCTTGTACTCTCGCGTGCCATTATTGTTGTGGGTGGTGATGTTGATATCAAAGATGTGAAGAAAAATGTGAAAAAACTGCTCAAAGATTTGCCACTTGGTAAGAGTGAGCCACTCAAGCACTACGAGGTAACAAAAACTCCGAGTGAGTCTGTGATAAAAAAAGAGACCCAACAGGCATATATCTACTTTGGTTCACCGTATGCTATGGCAGTTGATGATGCAGAATACTATAAGGCGAGAGTTGCTACATTTATCTTAGGAACGGGTGGTTTTGGAAGCCGTTTGATGGAGGAGATTCGCGTGAAACGCGGACTAGCGTACTCAGCGTATGCTAGGCTACACATAAGTAAATCATCTTCATACATGAAAGGATATCTGCAGACAAAACTTGACTCACTTACTGAGGCAAAAGAGACGGTAAAAGAGGTTGTTGCAGCGTTTGTAAAAAATGGAGTAAGCGCAGAGGAGTTAGAGCAGACGAAACGATTCATCCTTGGAAGTGAGCCGCTTCGAGTTGAGACTATGAGTCAAAGGCTGCATCGCACTTTTATGGACTACTACAAAGGTTTCTCACTCAATCATTCGCAAAAAGAGCTGGAAAAAATTAAAAAACTACAACTCCAAGATTTAAACGACTTTATCAAAAATCATCAAGAGATTTTAGAGATGAGTTTTGCAATAGTGACGAAATAGTATTGCAAAATGTCATAAATTAAAACTATGGAGTCTTTTTTAGAAATAATACTACTTCATCTCACAGATTGGAGTAGTTATGACAATACCAAATCTTTTTTTACAGACCTATATCGAAGATACAATTATGAATGCTAACACTACAAATAAAATAAGAGCCGTAGAACTTTTTGCTGGAGTTGGTGGCTTTAGATTGGGGCTTGAAAGTGCGTCAACTTCTGAGAAAGAGTATGAAGTAGTTTGGAGTAATCAATGGGAACCTTCAACAAAGAGACAACACGCTTCTGATATTTATTGCGCTCGATTTGGATTTGAAAATCACTCTAATGAAGATATTGCTACAGTTGCTGCAGATGAGATACCTTCTCATGATTTGTTGGTAGGTGGTTTTCCCTGTCAAGACTATTCTGTGGCGAGTACCTTGAAAAATTCTCATGGAATTATTGGAAAAAAAGGAGTACTTTGGTGGGAAATTTATAGAATTTTAGAGCAAAAAGGGGAAGAAGCTCCCAAATACTTGATGCTTGAAAATGTTGATAGACTACTGAAGTCTCCTGCATCACAAAGAGGAAGAGATTTTGCCATTATATTGTCATCTTTAAATAGACTTGGATATGCAGTAGAGTGGCGCGTGATAAATGCGAGTGAATATGGAATGCCGCAACGCCGTAGGCGTGTTTTCATAATGGCATATAGATATAATACAAAGCTATTTCGAAAACTACAAACAAGTTCTTCTGTAGATATATTAAATACAAAAGGAGTATTTGCACAAGCTTTTCCAATTAAGACTTTACAAGAGGACGCAATACAGTATGCGAAATTGAGTGATGACTTAGTAGATATTACTGAAAATTTTAACAAAGAGAATCCAACAAAAAATATATTTTTAGAGTCTGGCTATATGGTAAATGGCAATTACTACACGGCACGTTCTGAGGCAGACTATGAAGGCTTGTTTGTTACTCTTGGCTCAATATTGCAAGATGAAATAGAGGTGGCTGATGAATTTTATATCGATGATGCAGCTTTAGAAAAATGGCAATATCATAAGGGTGCAAAATCTATAGAACGTGTAAATAAAACAACAGGACATATATATAAGTATAGTGAGGGGAGTATGAGTTTTCCTGATAGTCTTGATAAGCCTTCTCGAACAATCATTACAGGAGAGGGTGGCGTAGGAGCTTCGCGATTTAAGCACATCGTTTGTATAAATGGTAAATATAGACGTTTAACACCAGTTGAACTAGAGCGGCTTAATATGTTTCCTGATAATCATACTATAGGAGTGAGTAACACAAAAAGAGCTTTTTTGATGGGGAATGCTTTAGTCGTGGGTATAGTTGAACGATTAGCAAAAATATTACTCAAAGAGATATGATGCACACAAAACTACCCTATAATATTTTTTCAAAAGAGTCCATACTCTCTTATGCAAAAAAGTTAGAGAAGAAGTCACTCGGAACATTTTTTTCTAAAGAAAAAGTGAAAGTAAAAGATAAAGGAAGTTTTGGAAAATTAATAGAGAAACTATACTTTTATTATACTCCTAATTCTGATGCAGAGGCAGATTTTAAAGAAGCAGGCTTAGAACTGAAAGTGACACCTCTTAAAGAGCTCAAAAATGGAACTTTTCGTTCAAAAGAACGCTTGGTTTTAAATATTATAAATTATATGGAAATTGCAGAACAAGAGTTTTATACAAGTGCTTTTTGGAAAAAGAATGCAAATCTTTTGCTTGTTTTTTATCTTTATGAAAAAGAGAAAGAGCTGTTTGATTATCTTATAGAGTTTGTTGATATTTGGAGTTATCCAGAGTATGATTTAAAAATTATTAAGCGTGATTGGGAGAAAATTCAGCAAAAAATATTACAAGGTAAAGCAGAAGAACTTTCAGAAGGAGATACATTCTACCTTGCTGCTTGTACAAAAGGCTCTAAAGGGGGCAACTTTAGAGAACAACCTTACTCGATTAAAAAAGCAAAACAGAGAGCGTATTCATTAAAACAAGGATATGTCAATCATATTATTGCTACTATTTCTAAAGAACCTTTAAAGTATGGAAAACTTATCACATCTCTTGAAGATAGTATTAGTATTGAAGAGATGGTTGAGCAAAAATTTAAAAAGTTTTATGGTAAAAAAGTAGAGCAGATTGTAAAAGAACTACAGCTACACTTAAACCACAAAGCAAAAAACTTTTATGCAAGTCTAACAAAAGCCATTTTAGGAGTTTCTTTAGATAGAGAGATTGAAGAGTTTGTAAAAGCAGATATTATAGTAAAGAGTGTTCGTCTAAAAGAGAACTCTCTTCCAAAGGAAGATTTGTCTTTTGCAAAGTTTGATTTTATAGATTTACTTCAAGAAGAGTGGGAGGAGTCTAAAATATTGCATCTGCTAGAGCATAAATTTCTCTTTGTATTTTTTCAATACAAGGGAGAAACATTGATTTTACAAAAGGTAAAATTTTGGAATATGCCCTATAAAGATCTCTTGGAAGTAAAAAAAGTATGGAGTAAAACAAAAGAGTTAATCCAGCAGGGCAGTATTGTTGATACTATAAAAACGGATAAAAATGGTAAAGTAATCCGCTACACAAATTTTCCAAATAAAAGTTTTAGTAATGTAGCACATATTCGCCCACATGCAAGAAGTGCAGCAGATACATCTACTTTGCCTGTGAGAGACATACTTACGCAAGCAGATAGATACACAAAACACTCTTTTTGGCTTAACAGTAGCTATATAAAACATCAAATCTATTTAAAAAATGATTTCACATGACACTTATAGGACAGATAGATCGCATCCTCTTTGAAGGTGATGAAGGTTTTTTCATAGCAGTTTTAAAAACAGGTGAGAAGATTAGTGGTGTATATTATGAGAGTAGTGTGGAAAATATCAAAAACTCTGCTATCACACTCCAAGGAGAGTGGCATGAGCATAAAAAATATGGCAGAACATTTAAGTTTGACTCTCTCAAAGTCAATCAAAACGAACTCTTCTTTTTTCTCAATAAAATTATCAAAGGCTTTACAAAAAAACTCGCAGCTGAACTTATAGAAAAGTTTGGGCAAGAGGGCTTGATAGATATTTTAGATAATGATATAGAGCGTCTTTTAGAGTTTAGCGGCATCAAAGAGAAGCGACTCAAAAAGATTCAAGCCTCTTGGAAGCAGTTTCGCTCCATGCGAGAGCTTGGAGAGTTTTTAACCCCTTATGATGTCTCTCCTGCACTTCTTACTACCATTGCGACTGCGATGAAAGATGTTGATGCACCATGCACAAAGATAAAAGAGAATCCTTACATCCTTACAAACATCAACTCCATAGGCTTTAAAAGAGCGGATGAGTTAGCACTCAAGATGGGCATAGATAGAGAAGATGCCGGGCGTATCAGTTCTGCTATGGATTATGTACTTTTGAATTACTGCGAGGCGCAAGGAAACTCCTGCATCTCAAAAGAGATACTCTTTAGTGGATTGGATGAACTCCTTGCTTTTAGTGATAAAAACCACCTCTATGAAGCTGCTTTAGTTGAGCGAGTGGGTGAGGGGAGCATTGTTATTATGAAAAACGAGCGTGTTTCACCTGCACGACTCTATGATGCAGAGAAGTATCTCTATGATACTTTTCTCAGTAGAGCGAAGGTTGATAATGGAGGTTTTGTAAAGGATTTGGATCTCTTTTTAGCTGACTCTTCGCTCAAACTAGGAGAGCAGCAAAAAGAGGCGGTGAAGATTATAAACAGCGGTGCATCGCTGCTTTTTTTGGTGGGGTATGCGGGAACAGGAAAGAGTACGACCTCTAAGACCATACTAGAGCTTCTCAATACACGCTTTGATAAAAAAGAGATTATTACCTGCGCCCTCAGTGGCATCGCCTCGCAAAGAATTAGTGATACAACAGGGTATGAGTCTGCAACCATTCAATCTCTGCTTATTAAACATGAAAAGGCAGATAACTTTCCTTATGAGGTGGTTTTAATAGATGAAGCCTCTATGATAAACTCCACCCTCTTTGCAAAACTGATGCGTAAAATATCTAAGAGTGCCATAGTTATCATAGTCGGTGATGATGCACAACTGCCTCCTATTGGCGCAGGAAATGTACTCAGCGATGCCCTGACTCTTGAACTCGCTCCTATAGTAAAACTTACAGAGATATATAGACAATCCCCCGATCAAGCCATTACTCTCATCGCAAATGATATCCGAAAGGGAGTAGTGCCGGAGTACCGTAACTCCTATGAAGATTTTGAGTTTGTGGATGTCAATATTGAGAACTACTATGCCCTCAAGAATCAACTCTCGGCAGATGAGTTAAAAGGTGTAAGGGAGGAGAACTCTCAAGCGATAGTAGCAGAGATACTCCACCGTGTGGTGGACTCCATAGAAAAAGCACGCTATAGACTGAAAAACAAACAGATAAAAGAGTATCTCAACTACTTTCAGGTGATAACGCCGATGAAAGGGGGGATGCTTGGGAGTGCAAACTTAAACAGGGTGCTACAGGAGTATTTCAATCCAAATCCCAAAAAGTGTGTCAAACGGGGAGATTTAGAGCTTCGTTTGATGGATAAAGTGGTGCATACAAAAAATGAGAATATGACCTCGTGGAGTGGTGCTGGTTTTAAAGAGGGGGAAGAGTCGGCGCAGAGGCGTATATTTAACGGTATGAGTGGTCTGCTTTTTAAGATAGAGAGTGATGATGAACAGGTGTTCGTCTTTTATCCAAATGAGGATGTTGTGGTTCGCTATGAGTATGAAGAACTAAAATCACACTTGATGCTCTCTTATGCGCTGACCATCCACAAAGTGCAGGGGATGGAGTATGACATAGTGGTGATGCCTATGAGCTTTACACACTTTATCATGCACAACACCAAGCTAATCTACACCGCTATAACACGAGCTAAGCATAGATGTATTATAATTGGGGAGAGTGGAGCTTTTGAGAGTGCCTGCAGACGCGTGGAGGTCACAAGAAGAGATACGGTTCTACTTGAACTCAAAGGGGGTGCGTGATGCGATATATAATGTTTTTGCTTGCAGTAATGCTCTTTACTACACTCAGCGCAAAAGGGTTAAGTGGCAAATGGGTAGCAACTTCAAATGGAGAGAGAGCCTCTTTGGAGTTTCTCTCAAAAAATCAACTCCGTTACAATGGCGAGCTACTTTACTATGAGATAGCAGGGTCAAATATTCGTGTGGCAGATGAGTATTTTGGATATGTTGATTATCCATATAGATTAAAAAAAGGAGTACTCTATATCACCTTTCCAGAGGGATATACGCTCAAATTTTTACATCCAAAGCGAGTTAAATCGAGTAAGAGAAGTAGTGGTGGCGGTAATGATACCTATCTCTTAAGAGGGAGACTCTGTAGTTACTCGAGCAGTTATAATGGAGGCTACTCTCATAGTGATATGCTCTACTTTGATGGAAATGGCAGATACTCCACAGGTGCGCAGACCTACTCAAGTGGCGATGCAGGCAACTATGTCAATGAGGGGGCTAGTGATGGTGGTGGTTCCTATAGTGTGAGTGGTATCAATGTCTATGTGCAGGTAGATGGTGGACAGAGTTTTCAAGGAAAAGTAACCCAACGAGCAAATAATGGCGTAATAACCGGCATCGAAGTCAATGGAAAAATCTTCGCTACCGGTCTGTGTGATTAGAGACTTTTATGCTGTGTAGATGAGCTTCTCTGTTATTTTAGAGTTCTCAATCTCTACATAGCGCATAGGGTACATATCTAAATCAAGAGGTCTTACAAAACCACGCGTAACGATAGCTGTAGTACCTTGTATCTGAGTGACAGAGTCGATGTGCTTATGTCCTGAGAGCGTTAAGATAAGGTTATCAAAAGAGAAGAGCTTTTTTTGCACCTCTTTGGTGTTATTGAGTACATATTTATGAATATCTTTCTCCTCTGTTCCCTTCCAGTAGTTTGTGTATGGGTGGTGATTGAGAATGATGGTCGGTTTTTTGCTTTTGAGTACTTTGGTTGCAAAGGAGATAGTCTCTGGCTTAAAGATACCATTGTTTTGCTTCTCTATGGTGCTGTCAAGACCAAGTATGTTGTACCCTTTTATCTCATAGAGCCAATCATTCCCACTAATAGTTACACCCCTGTTTTGAATAAACATCTTTTCAAAGGTATCACGGTCGATTTCATTGTCATACTTAGGAGAGGACTCTTTGTTCCCACGAACAAGAAGGGTTTTACAGTGAAGTTTTTCTATGATGCTTTGAAACTTTAGTGCATCACTACTCCCTTTTGCATTGTTGTTGAAGTTATCCCCACCAAAGAGGACAAAGTCCAAATCTTTATAATTTGTGTTGATAAAAGAGACCATCAGCTCCATCGCTTCAACACTATCACCATCTGAGAGATCCATATGAGAATCAGTTACATGGATAAATTTAAGTGTTTCATTTTTATTTGTAGTTGCATTGAGCAACAGCGGACTAGCTGTCGCTGCCAAAGCTCCTTTTAAAAAAGTTCTTCTTGTGAGAGTTGTCATTGTACATACCTATTTTTGAGACTCTATCTCCTCTTTAAGTTCTTTTGCTGAGTTGATAGGTTTAATGTCCGTTATTTTATCATCTTTTAGAGAAACAATAATAATCTTCTCTGTATCTATCTTTGCTCTAAAAGGAGCAGCCTTTGTTGCATCTTCAAAGATAAGTACAGTATGCTTGAAATCTTTTAATCCCGGCATAATAAACATACTTCTTATAAGTGAAGGTGCTGCACTTACATCGGCAATGAAAACAGCGTGATGCTCTGCGAGATATTCAGGTTTTTGTGTGGCAAAAAAATCATTACAGGTGTGTGCCATATCTTTACTAAAAGCAAAAATAACTTTTTGTGTCCCAGCATCAAGAGTATGGGGCTTTTCAAACTGATCGTTGAGTGTAAGTGATTTGAGACTTTTGCCTACTACCAAACTTGGTGTGACATTTGCATCCTCTTTTCCTTTTGAACTACATCCTAAAAATGTAAGCATTAAAGCGAGTGTGAGAACTATTTTTTTCATAGATATCCTTTTAGTTGAAATATTTGATGATATTGTACACTTTTTCTTATAACTTTTATAGACTAAAATTATTTATTCTTAGAAGTTAAAGTAAAGTAAATGTTTTGTACAATTTTGAAAATTTTGGTTAAGGAAAAAATATGGCATGGGCAACAGCAAGACATATACTTGTAGATAGTGAAGCGAAGTGTAATGAGTTAAAAGCAGAGATAGAGGGCGGAAGAGATTTCGGCGAAGTGGCAAAAGAGTACTCTACTTGCCCATCATCTGCAAATGGTGGCGACTTAGGGCAATTTGGTCCGGGGCAGATGGTTCCTGAGTTTGATAAGGCTGTATTTAGCGGTGATGTTGGTGTTGTGTATGGACCGATTCAAACACAGTTTGGGTATCACCTGCTAGAGGTTACTGGGAGAGGATAATCTCTCTTAGCTCCTCTAGGGGAGCAGATATAACCCCCTCAAACTGTGTTTTGTTAAAAGTTTGTTGGCGTTTTGCAAGTTGTGCGGTATGTGTAGAGATATTCTCTAGCATCTGCTCCTTGCTCACCTTTGCATCAAGGTACTCTAAAACCTCTACTATCCCAATACTCTGCATTGAATGTGGTGCGCGTGAGTATTTCTGTTCAAGATAGCAGACTTCATCTATTAACCCCATCTTTAACATTTTTTTACTTCTTTGTGAGATTCTTTGACGTAAAATATCCCTTGAGATGTCTATATTAAAGATAGGAAGCTCTTTAATAACAGGCGTTGGAGGATTTGCTCTAAACCACTCTGAAGGAGTGAGGTGCGAAGCTTCATAGATGAGCAGGGCTTTCTCTATGCGGTATCTGTCCTTTTTAGCTATCTTTTGCATATACTCAGCATCAAGAGAGTGTAAAAAATCATAACACTCCACTAGATTTTTAAGCGAACGCTGCACCCGTTGTTCTACCTCATTTGTAATGTTTGGCAGAGGAGATAACCCCTGCATAAGGGATTTTAGATAAAAAGAGGTGCCACCAACTATAATGAGATTTTTTTTATCCTCTTGACACTTTTTTTGCACCTCCTTGTAGAGATTTATAAAAATATCTACGCTAAAGTATGCATTAGGGTAGAGAACATCTACGCCAAAGTGTTTTACCTCTGCTAACTCCTCTTTAGAGGGTTTTGCAGAGACTATATCTATCTCTTTGTAGATACTCAAAGAGTCTATGGAGAGGATGTAAGCATCGATACTCTTCGCGACTTCTATCGCGAGGTCACTTTTTCCTGATGCAGTAGGACCGATGATGGCTAGTTGTTTCATGGTAAAATTATATCATTTTAATGCAAGTTTGGATAAAATAGTAGAAATTATATTCAAGGGTGAAGTCGTTGCAGAGAATTATACAAAAAGCGAAAGATTTTAATGAGTTAGTGATGTTTGAACACTCTATCTTCTCACTCCCTTTTATCTTTATAGCGATGGTTGTTGCGGCTGATGGTTGGTTTGGTTTTTGGTTGCTTTTTATGGGGGTGCTTGCTGCGCTCTCTGCGAGAAACTTTGCTATGGGTGTGAATCGATTTGCCGATAGAGATATTGATGCACAAAACCCACGAACAGCAAATCGTCCGAATGTGGATGGACGACTTGGAGTACAGAGTATTTTGCTTTTTATTGGGGTAAATGCACTTATTTTTATCGCTGTGGCGTATATGATTAACTCTTTGGCATTTATGCTCTCTATCCCGATTTTGTTTGTGTTAGGCTCCTACTCCTACTTTAAACGCTTTTCACCTTTAGCGCATATTATTCTTGGTCTCTCTCTTGGTCTCGCACCTATTGCGGGGGTGATAGCTGTAAGTGCAACGGTAACACTCTGGTCAGTATTGCTCTCTTTGGGTGTTATCTTTTGGGTAGCAGGATTTGATCTGCTCTACTCTTTGCAAGATATAGAGTTTGACAGAGAGGAGGGTCTGCACTCCATCCCTTCCATCTATGGAGCCGAGGCAACACTCTTTATCTCCGCACTCTTTCATATGTTAAGTGTTATCTTCTGGCTACTCTTTGTCTGGGCAGCGGGACTTGGATTTTTTGCTTTTGTTGCTGCTTTTGGAAGTGGCGTGGTGCTTGCCTATGAGCAGAAGCTGGTGCGAAAGGATTTTACGCAGATAGATAGAGCCTTCTTTACCGTAAATGGGTACCTTGGAATAGCCTTTTTTCTTCTCATCGTACTTGATAGGATAGTCTCATGAGCAAACCTCGTTTAGTCCCAGCACCTATAAGTCTGCTCTTTAGTGAAGAGAGTCTCAATAAAGAGGCTTTTGAGAGAGAGTTTCAACAACTCAGCGAATCAGATGAAGATCCAATCAGCCAATGGCTCAAGCTTGCAAAAGCAAGAGGCGAGACAAAAGATACTGACCCCGTACTGCTCCAACTCGTAGTAGAGTTGCATAGAAAGATAGATAAGCTTGAGATGTTTTTAAAAGATGAAGTGCCAAACAGAGTCTCTTTGATGCAAAGTGCTGATATTGTTGCCATAGGTTTTGAACACTTTGAGATAAAAGAGCCACTTTTGGAAGTAGGAAAAATTTATTATGGGCGTATAGAGATGCCTGTCTATCCACAAAGAGATGTGGGTGTTTTTTTTGAGGGTGTTGATGCAAACTTAGCGCAGATTAGGCGTATGCATGAGCGCGATGAGAGAGAGTGGAACGCCTATGTTACAGCAAGAGAGCGGGTACTTATCCGCGAATCAAGAGAGAGAAGATGATAGATTTCCATCAATTTCATATAGAGTATGTTGTTGTAGTTATGGCGTTGATAATTTTATATCTGCTCTATTATGTTTATACTAAAGATGCACAGTACTCGAGAAATATTCGCTCTGTCGCTTCAGTCGTTGAGGATTTAAACAGAGAGCTATTTTATCTTAAAAAAAATCTCTCAGATACACAAAACGGCATACAGGAGAACTCACAGCGTATGAGTGATGCAGAGATATACCAAGAGATAGAGCGTAGTGTTTATGATATGGTACAGCCTCTAAGCATGGGAATCAAACAACTCCAAGAGAATATAAACGCCATCGATGTTGCTATGCAGAGTCGTATTTCAGAGCTTGAGAGTGGTGTCAAGCAGATAAGCATACCCACTTCCGTGCATGGCAATGATGATGAGAAGATTATCTCGCTCTTTAAGCAGGGTGTTGGACTTGAGACTATTTCAAAAGAGCTACGCATCTCACAGCCTGAAGTTGAGTTTGTCTTAAAAATAAACAAACTAAAGTAACTTTATGAACGCAGATAGAACCCTTTTTACCCTAGTGAGTATTCTTATCTTTTTAAGTGTGGTACTCTCCTACACACTTGCACCCTATACAACGCTACTTTTTGGATACAATGAGTTTCACTTTGCCATACGCCAATCTCTTTTTGCTCTTATGGGCTTACTGATTATATTCTCCCTCTCAAGGCTTGATCCAGATATTTGGTTAAAGCGTATAGGATTTACTCTCTTCTTTGGCTCATTAATTCTTATGATAGCCATGCCTTTTCTGCCCGAGAGTCTGGTCTCCGCGGTTGGCGGGGCAAAGCGTTGGATTAAGATAGCGGGGTTTTCACTTGCTCCTGTGGAGTTTTTTAAAGTTGGTTTTGTCTATTTTTTAGCGTGGAGTTTTTCGCGTAAGTTAGGGCATCATAAAGGGATGGGACTGCTCAATGAGTTTAAGCGTTTTGCACCTTATGGTGTTATATTTATCGGGGCTATGTTTATTATAGCTTTTTTGCAAAAAGATTTGGGGCAGGTTGTTGTTCTTGGATTAACACTTCTTTTTATGCTGATTTTTGCGGGGAGTAGTTTTCGCTTTTTCTTGAGTATTTTAGTCGGAATTTTTGTTGCTATTATGATCTTTATCTTTACAGCAGAGCATAGGATACTGCGCATCAAATCATGGTGGGCGCTTGCACAAAACTCCGTCTTGGATATTTTGCCTGCATCCATGGCTGAGAAACTGCGAGTTCCCGTTGAGGTGGAGCCGTACCAGATAGGACATTCGCTCAATGCCATTCACAACGGTGGAATCTTCGGTGTGGGTGTAGGTAACGGTACTTTTAAGCTGGGCTTTCTCTCTGAAGTGCATACAGACTTTGTTTTAGCTGGACTTGCAGAGGAGTTTGGTTTTTTTGGTGTACTCTTTGTAGTTGTAATCTTTTTGTGGATGCTTCAGCGTATCTTTAAAGTGGCAAACAGAGCAGAAGATAAGAGTGTCTATCTCTTTAGCATAGGGATTGGACTCATACTCTCTTTTGCCTTTTTGGTAAATGCTTACGGGATTAGTGGTATTACGCCTATTAAGGGGATTAGTGTACCTTTTCTCTCCTATGGAGGTTCCGCAATGCTAGGTGCTGCCTTTGGAGTCGGGATGGTGCTTATGGCATCAAACAGAGTAGATATGGATGGAAAAAAGGGATGAGGTTATGTATTAGCGGGGGTGGCACAGGGGGTCACTTGATGATTGCCGAGGCTCTGAGTGAAGCAGCGCTTAAAGAGGGGCATGAGGTAATCTTTATCGGCTCAACAAAGGGGCAGGATAGAAAATACTTTGCGAATGAGAGTAATTTCTCTTATGTTTACTTTTTAGAGACAACAGGCGTGGTAAATCAAAAGGGCTTAGGGAAGATAAAAGCACTCTATAGAGTTTTTAAAGCCTTTTTAGAGGCACGAAAAATTTTGCAAAAGCATAAAATAGAGGCAGTTTATAGTGTGGGTGGCTTCTCTGCGGCACCTGCCTCTTTTGCAGCGCTGAGTACTTCTATCCCTCTTTTTATCCATGAACAAAATGCCGTTGCCGGACGACTTAATGCTCTTTTAAAACCTTTTGCCAAGAGTTTTCTCTCAGCCTATGATGCAGATGCCTCTATCAAGGGGTATCCTACAAAAGAGATATTTTCACAAAGTGCTAGAGTGAGAGAGTCTCTAAAGTGCATCATCTTTCTTGGGGGAAGCCATGGTGCAAGAGCCATTAATGATTTGGCACTTAGTGTGGCAACTGAGCTTCAAAAAAGAGGTATTGCACTCATCCATCAAGCAGGAGAGGCTGATTTTAAACGCGTAGAGGAGGCTTATAAAAAGTTGGGTGTTGAGGTAGAACTTTACTCCTTTACAAAAGAGTTACCCTCACTCATAGCCCGAGCAGACTTGGCAGTCAGTCGTGCAGGGGCAAGTACTTTGTGGGAGCTTACAGCAAATGGCTGTCCTGCATTTTTTATTCCCTATCCTTACGCAGCAGGGGATCATCAGTTCTTTAATGCATCCTTCATAGTAGAGCATAAGATGGGGTGGTGTGAGAGAGAAGGGGAGCAGTTAGAGGAGAAGTTTTTAGCTATTTTAGATGATTTGGATTTAGAAAAAAAGAGTGAAAAACTTTTGACATATTCGCAAAATGATGTCGCAAAAAAAATGATACAAGCAGTAGGAAAGAGTTTATGATACATGAGTATGCACAGCTTTTAGTAGATCAAATCTTTGATTGGGGATATATTGGGATTTTTATAATGATGGCGATAGAGAGTAGTTTTATCCCTTTTCCAAGTGAGATAGTGCTGATTCCTGCAGGATATCTTGCAGCACAAGGTGAGATGAGTATCTCTTTGATACTTCTTGCTGCTCTAGGTGGCTCTTTAGTGGGGGCATTTATAAACTACTTTTTAGCCTTTACACTTGGTCGTGCCTTTCTTTTGCGCTATGGAAAATATTTGTTTATAAAGGAGCATACACTCCTGAAGATGGAGGCGTTTTTTTATAATCACGGGCATATCTCTACTTTTACAGGAAGACTGATTCCCGGAGTGCGCCAACTTATCTCCATTCCTGCCGGATTAGCACGCATGAGTTTGGGCGAGTTTACCCTCTTTACCGCACTAGGTGCTGGAATCTGGGCGCTTGTATTAATACTTTTGGGATATTTTATAGGTGAAAATCAAGCGCTGATAGAGGCGTATTTGAGAGAGATAACTTTGGGTGTTATTGGTTTTTTAGTTATTTTATCTGTAGTATACTACGCTTATAAAAAACGAAGAGGATAGAGTAGTGGAGTATATGTTTCAAGCTGGATTTTTAGGTACAAAAGCACCTCTTTTTATGGACATGGTGACGTTAATAGTAGCTTTTTTACCGCTTCTAGTCTATGGAGCTATTCTTTTTGCCAGAAAGAGAATGTATAAAACACATATATTGCTGCAAAATTTACTCTTTATATTTGCACTAGTAGTGATAGCATATTTTGAACTTGGTGTGCGTGTAGGAGGAGGTTTTGATGCTTTTATGAGTAAGAGTAGTGTCCCCTATACTTATGCGCTTATAGTGCTTCTTGTGCATATTTTTATCTCTATTATTATGTTGTACTACTGGAGTGTAACCATTTTTACGGCTAACTTCTCTTTTGTAAAAAAGAGACTACCCGGCGTAGCTTCAAAGGCACATAGACTCTTAGCACTTAAGAGTTTTTTAGGGATTATCTTTACTTCATTTAGTGGAGTGTGGGTATATCTACTACTTTTTGTATATTAAATAAGGAAATAAAAATGATACAAGTAAATGAAAAAGCACCAGAGTTTTGTCTTTTAAATCAGGATGATGTAGAGATTTGTTTAAGAGACCTAAAAGGAAAGTGGATAGTGCTGTACTTCTACCCACGGGATAATACACCGGGATGCACAACAGAGGCGTGTGAGTTTACAGAGGCTGCACCGGACTTTTCAGATCTTGATGCAATCATTCTCGGTGTTAGTGCAGATAGTACAAAAAAACACCGTAATTTTATAGAGAAAAAAAACCTAGGTATCACACTTTTAAGTGATGAGTCAACAGAGATGATGCAGGAGTATGGTGTATGGCAGTTAAAGAAGAACTACGGCAAAGAGTATATGGGTATTGTTCGTACTACTTTTATCATAGATCCTGAGGGTGTTGTAAGAGCAGTTTTTGAAAAGGTGCGTGTGAAAGATCATGTAGCAAAAGTGAAGGCGGAGTTAGAAGCACTACAGGCTTCGTAAAATATCTTCTCACTTTATGTGAGAAGATAATTGTTAGTATCTGTATCTAATGTAGAAACGGATGTCTTGTGCTTTATCAACGATTTGTGAAGCAAGTCCTGCTGCCATAGGACTACCCTTTGCCGCGGCATCTTGAACATCTTTAATCAACATTGATGCACCTGTAGTGTCTCCAAAGAATCCAGCACTTCCTGTATAGTCATAGTCGATGTATGTATAGCGAAGTTGGATAGATAAAACATCTTCTATGATTGGCTCTGTGAAGTATGCTTCATAGGCACTACCACGCGCTGCGAGTTTTGAACCAATGGCTGTATCTTCACCATAAGTAATACTTCTCCAGTATTGACTTCCATAGTTATACTCTAGACCCCACCTTCCATCTTCACTCATAAGTGAAGGCATCTGTAAGCCTGTCCATACAGAGTAACCGATTTTTGTCTCACCCGGATTATGCATATTTCCCTGTAAATCTTGAGCTGTGTAAAGCATATACATATCATCTTTAGGGTTTGTAATGCTTGCTGCTCCACTTACAAAGAAGAGTGTATCATCAAGATAGTCACTCCACTCATCCCCAATACCATTCATAGTAAAGTTTGCAGTAATGGCGTGCATACCACCAACTGTCTTCATTCCTTGAAGTGATCCCGTCGTATTGCTTATATCTGCATCAATAAGATTTGCAGCGTAGTAGTATTGCGTTGCGATACCATATTGACCATCATTATAAGGTACAAAAATGAGTCCTATTAAATCAATATCAGGGATATCATCTCCATTTTTACTGTATGGCGCTCCATTTGCAATAGGCGCACCCGTATAAGGGTTAACAGCAAAGAATCTAGGATTTGCGTTAGTTAGACCTCGACCAGCACATAGTTTTATGTACATACCATCGATTCCTGTTAACTCATCAAAAGCAAATTTCGAGCTAAGTCCATCAAACTCAACATTGATATTGTGACCCATTGGTGAGGCTGGATTATCATCATCTCTCAGATTGACAAGATGTCCGTTTGTAGATGGACGACGACCAATACTAAAAGTCCATGGTATCTCCGCATCCATAAATGTGGAGTTTTTATATAAAAAATATGCTGAACGAATACGAATAGCTCCATCATAAGGATTTTCATTGGTAATCCAGTCAAAAGTCTCCATTGGAACTACATTTGAGTTCCAACCACTACGAGCGCCAAAAACTTTGTGATAAGCCATCTGTGCAGTAAAACTGAGATGTTCTGTCGCTCTCCAGTTCATATTTAACCATAATCTATTTGTCATAAAGGCATCATTTTTCTTTGTATCTTCACCATTAGCATCTTTACCTGCCATTTTATACTGAAGATTGTCAATTGCAAATCTATAATCAACATTAAACTTTACATGATTGCCATTTGTGTTTTTGTTAAGATCAGTAATGCTCTCTTCCATTTCAGCGACAATGTCTTCAATGCTCTCTTCCTCATCATCGTCATCATCGTCTGACGCATCATCATCCTCGTTACCTGATGCCTCATCAGTATCGTCATCTGCAGAAGCTTCTTCTTCCTCATCATCTTCTTCATCATCATTGGAGGCAACAGCAGTTTTATCAGTTTCTTCTTTGTCAGCACTCTCTTCTAAAGCAGTTTTTAGTTTTATTTCACTCTCTTTAAGTGTTTCAACTTGGTTTTGGAGCTGTTTCATCTGAAGCTCCATACTCTGGATACGCTCATACATTGACTGCGCATCTAAACTTGAGGTTAAGATTGTTGCAGTTACAAGTGATAGTAGTAAAGGCTTATTCATAATTTCCCTTTTTAAATAGTTGTTCGATACTATACATTATAAAATATAAAACCAATTTGAAATGAGGATAATAAATTGTAATAATTCATAAATAATCCACTAAAAGCTAAAATTAAATAAAAAATGAGTATAATTCGCGGATTTTTCTTCCTTGTTCTTGAAGACAAGTTTGAAAATATTAAGCAGATATGTGTCAAAAGTTAGTGCAACTTCTCCTTTGAGGAGTCAATGTCCGACATTATCGAAGAAAACTAACAAAACTCTGGCTTGAAATAACAGCCTTTAAGGATTACCCAAATGGTAACTATGAAAGACCTTTTAGAGTGTGGTGTACACTTCGGACACCAAACGCGTCGTTGGAACCCAAAAATGAAAAAATACATCTTTGGTGTTCGTAAAAATATCTATATTATAGATTTACAAAAAACACTTCGTTACTTCCGTAACACATATACAATCGTTATGGACGCTGCAGCAGAAGGGAAGACTATTCTTTTCGTTGGTACAAAAAAACAGGCTCGTAACTCTGTAAGAGAAGCGGCAATCGCTTGTGGTATGCCATATGTAGATAACAGATGGTTAGGTGGTATGCTTACTAACTTCCCAACTATTCAAAAATCTATCCGTAAACTCGATGTAATTACAGAGATGCAAGAGAATGGTCAGATTGATCTTCTTACAAAAAAAGAGGCATTAATGCTTTCTCGCCAAAAGACAAAGCTTGAGTCATACTTTGGTGGTATCCGTGATATGAAAAAACTTCCGGATATGCTTTTTGTTGTTGATGCAGTAAAAGAGCATATCGCAGTTTTAGAGGCAAGATGTCTGAACATTCCTATCGTTGCGCCACTAGATACAAACTGTGATCCAGATCTTATCACTTACCCAATTCCGGGGAATGATGATGCTATCCGTTCAATCCAGCTTTTCTGTCGTGAGATGACAGCTGCGATTAACGAAGGTAAAGCACTCGCTGATGCACCTGCTGAAGAAGAGGCAGAAGCAGCCCAAGAAACTGCACCTACAACAGAAGCTGAGGCAACAGAAGCGCCAGCTACAACAGAGGAAGCATAATCATGGCGGCAGTTACAGCAGCAATGGTAAAAGAGTTGCGTCAGGCTACTGATGCACCGATGATGGATTGTAAAAAAGTTTTAGTGGAAGCTGATGGAGATATGGAGAAAGCGACTGCGCTTTTAAAAGAGAGAGGTATCGCCAAAGCAGCTAAAAAAGCTGATAGAGTTGCAGCAGAAGGTCTTGTAGGTCTTAAACTTGCTGATGATTTCTCTAAAGCTACAGTTGTTGAGATTAACTCTGAGACAGACTTCGTTTCTAAAAATGAGGGTTTCCAAGACTTAGTGCTTAAAACAACTGAAGAGGTTTACAAAAACAACCCAAGTGATGTAGCAGAAGTTATGAGTAGTGAGTTTGGTTCTTACTTCACTGAGACTGTTGCAAAGATTGGTGAGAAGATTGAACTTCGCCGTTTTGGAACTTTAGAAGCAGAAGATGAGACAGTAGCTATGAATGCTTACATCCACTCAAATGGGCGTATAGCAGTTATTATCAAAGCTAAATGTGACTCAGCAAAAACTGCAGAGGGTATCAGAGATACGCTCAAGCAGGTTGCTATGCACGCATCAGCTATGAAGCCGACAACACTTAGCTACAAAGATTTTGATCCTGAGTATGTAGAGTCTGAGACAAAGGGTCGCATCGAAGCTATCAAAAAAGAGAACGAAGAGTTAGCAAGACTTAAAAAGCCTCTTAAAAATGTACCGAAGTATGTATCTATGATGCAACTTACAGATGAGGTAATGAAGCAAGCAGAAGAAGATATCAAAGCGATGTTAAAAGAGCAAGGAAAACCTGAGAAAATCTGGGATAAAATCATCCCGGGTTCTTTAGCGCGTTTCGTTGATGATAACACGACTTTAGATAAAGAGCAAGCTCTTCTTGACCAAGCGTATGTTCTTGATGATAAAAAAACAGTAGCAGAGGCTGTTGAAGCAGCTGCAAAAGCACTTGGCGGAACTGCTGAGATTGTTGACTTTATTCGTCTTGAAGTAGGTGAAGGTATCGAGAAAAAAGAGGATGATTTTGCTGCAGAGGTTGCTGCACAAATGGCGTAAGCTTTTCGCTTCGTTGCATCTTTTTTAACTTACAAGGGTTAAGACTTCGGTCTTAACCCTTTTTTTTTGCCTAATTTTAAACTGAATATTCTCTTGAAAGCTTCTTATGTTATAATCGCGTTTATGAATCTACTATCCGCTAAAAATTTGTCACACACTTTTGAGTACAAACTCTTCTCTGATGTCTCTTTTGAACTTCAGGAGAAGGAGAGTATAGCAATTATAGGAATGAGTGGAAGTGGAAAATCAACACTTTTACATATTCTCTCAACACTTTTAAAACCAGATGCAGGGAGTGTGTGGCTTTTTAAAGAAGAGGTGGCAAAGATGAAGCAAAAGAGATTAGCAGAGATAAAGCGGCATGATTTAGGGCTTATCTTTCAATCTCACTACCTCTTTAACGGTTTTAGCGCTTATGAAAATCTTGAAGTTGCAGAGATACTCTCTCACAATAAAATAGATAAACAACTCTTAGAGCGTCTCCAAATTCAAGACGTGATGCATCAAAAGGTAACACAACTCTCAGGTGGACAGCAACAGCGTGTATCTATAGCACGGGTGTTGACCAAGCAACCGCGTATTATCTTCGCTGATGAACCTACAGGAAATTTAGATAGCGAGACAGCACATGAGGTGATGGATCTTTTTTTTGAGTATATGCAGCAGAAAAAAGCAGGAATGATTTTGGTAACACACGACAACGAGTTAGCCTTGCGATGTTCCAAGGTTTATAAGCTTGAAGAGAAATCTCTAAAACAGATAAAGTAAGGGATTGTTTTGGCAGTTTGGATAGAGTTATTTAACGAAACAAATGCAGTTGCCTTTATGCTCCTTTTTTTTCGTCTTGCTGCACTTTTTATCGCTGTACCAATATTTTCACATAAAAATATTCCGATGCGCATTAAAGCAGCGATGGCTTTTTTCTTTACGGTTGTTTTTTACTCCTCTATGCCGCCACTAACCATCCCTATAACTATTCCCTCCATCGTCATAGCCATTTTAAGTGAGTTTTTACTTGGGTTAGTAGTTGGTATAGTGCTGCTTCTTGCCTATCATGTTATCACTTTTGCTGGAGGGATTATATCTTTTATGATGGGGTTTTCTATGGCAAGTGCCATTGATCCGCAAACGGGTGTCTCTATGCCAATTATCTCACAGTTTCTCTCACTTATGGGACTTATGATACTTCTCGCTTTAGATTTGCATCATTGGGTACTGCTCTTTGTGGATAGCTCTCTGCGCGCGGTACCTTTGGGTGGTTTTTTAATGAGTGAAGATATCTTTCACTATGTTATCAAGGCTGCTTCAAATATGTTTCTTGTTGGTTTTATGATTGCTTTTCCTATTCTTGCACTCTCATGGCTTGCAGATGTGATTTTTGGTATGTTGATGAAAACGATGCCACAGTTTAACCTGCTTGTTATCGGGTTTCCTATTAAGATAACCGTTGCTTTTGTTGTACTCATCGCAACCTTTGCCTCTAGTATGTTGCTACTAAAGGGGCAAATGATAGAGGCATTTAATGTCTTAGAGATGTTTTTTTAGTTTTTTTTGGATACAATAAAACTAAAATTTTCTTTCACCGAGGAACAGACAGATGAAAATACTTCTTATAAATGATAACCCTGTTGTTAATAAGCTTGTCACACTAAGCGCTCAAAAGACTTCTGATGATCTTGAAGTGGTGAGTTCCCTTGATGATATAGCTTCACAGAAGTATGATCTTGTTGTTATTGATGATACCCTCTATAGTGATGATTTACTTGTTGATCTCAATACAAAGATAAGCTACAAGCGATCACTCTATATCTGTTCTCGTGATGCTCAGGAGGTTGAGAGTTTTACACAAACACTTAAAAAACCTTTTTTACCGACTGACTTGGTGGAACTTTTTGCTCTTTTAGGAAAAGAGATAGCGTCTGAACCTGAGATAGATGAGAGTTCACAAAAGAGTAGTGATGCAGAGATTGAAGATTTTGATGAGATATCTTTGGATGATACTCTTGATGATATTTCAGAAGATGATGCTGAATTAGCAGATTTCTCTTTGGAAGATGATATTGATTTAGAGGACTCATTAGAGTTAGATGATATAGAAGAGGAGTCTCTTGGAGAGAGTGTTTTAGATGATGCAGAGGCACAGAAAGTAAAAGAGTTGCTTGATGAAACAGAAGAGGAACTTGACTTAGATGAGGAACTTAGTTTAGATGAAGAACTTGATGATTTAGACTCTGGTGATGACTTAGAAGATGATGCATTTGAATTTGATGACCTCTCGTTAGAAGAAGAGAGTGCAGTAAGTGAAGAGGTGGATGATTTAAACTTGGATGATTTTGATGTAGATGATGTATCTGATGAAGCAGTTTCGATGGAAGAGGAACTTGATGGACTTGATTTAGATAACCCTTCTGAAGAGGAGGGTGCAGAAGATGAAGATAAAGAGAATGATGTTGATGAAGACTTGGACGCATTTGATGATGAAGAAGAGATAGATGTAGAAGATGAATTAAATTTAGAGGAAATACCTACGGAAGCGTTAGAGAGTGAAGTAGATAGTGCTACAGATGTTATGGATGATTTAACTCTAGATGAAGATCTTGATTTGGAGTCACAGATAGAACAAGCAGTTACAGAACTCAGTGATGCAGATCTTGAGAGTGAGGTAGATGAGGAGACGCTTATGGATATTGTGAGTGGAGTGGATTCGATTGAGGGACTGAGTAGCAGAGATTTAAAACTGGCACTTGGTGAGGAGGTCTCAGAAGAGGAACTTGAGCAAGAGAAGAGTGCTGAAGAGTTTGAAGAGACACCTTTAGAGAGTGTAGTTGATAGTGAAGAGGGTAGTGAAACGCTTACAACAGAGAGTGAAAATAGCGGTGTTGCAGCACTTAAAAATCTTCTGCAAGCGTTGAGTGATAAAAATGTAGCTGCTTCAATGAAAGGTATGAAAATAACAATAAATATAACACTTGGAGATGAGTAAAATGATAGAAAATAATGGTGTAGTCCTCGTTCTCTCTGGTCCTAGTGGAGCTGGAAAAAGTTCTTTGATTGATAGGATAGCAGATGAGATTGGTGAGTACTACTTTTCTATCTCTACGACTACTCGTCCTATGCGAGAGGGTGAAGTTGAAGGTGTGCATTATCACTTCGTAAGTGAAGAGGAGTTTAAGAAAGATATCGAAGAGGATAATTTTTTAGAGCATGCTGTTGTGCATGGGAATTACTATGGAACATCACTAAAGCCTGTGCGTAAAGCTCTGCATGAGGGAAAATTAGTTATTTTTGATATAGATGTGCAGGGAAATATGGCGGTAAAAAATAGACTTGGAGACATTACAACTTCTGTGTTTATTACGCCACCGAGTCTATCGGAGTTAGAGAGACGCTTACGAACTCGCTGTACAGACTCTGAAGAGGTGATTGAGTCGCGACTTCAGATGGCGAAAAGAGAGATACAGAGAACAGCTGAGTATGATTTTTTGATAATTAATGACGACTTTGAGACAGCGGCGGGTGTACTACGACAGATTGCAAAGACGGCGAGACTTAAAATTCCTCATGATGTTATAAATGAATTTGTGCAGCGTTGGGAAGATATTGAGTAGCTACTTATCTCTTCTCAGAGAATTTACAGCAAGTTTGAGATATACTGACGAAATTAATTTTACATAAGGATAGAGAGTATGGGAATGCCCGGTACAACAGAACTAGTAATAATATTTGGAATTATCGTTTTACTTTTTGGTGCGAAAAAGATACCTGATTTGGCAAAAGGTTTAGGTAAAGGGATTAAAAATTTTAAATCAGAGATGAAAGATACAGATGAGGTTGCAGCTGATGCACCGAAAAAAGTTGAAGGTAGTGAAGAGGTAGCATCAACAGAAGCTCCAAAAACTACAACACAAGCATAGTATTTTGAAACAACGTGTATCGGCGCTTTTGCGCGAAAAACTGGGTCGTGAGGTTGTTTTAGAAAAACCGCGTGACCGCTCTTTTGGTCACTTTGCTACTCCTATAGCTTTCTCTCTTGCAAAAGAGTTGCGTAAATCTCCTATGGTGATTGCTGAGGATATTGCATCATCATTTGGTGAAGTGAGTGAGTTCTCAAGTGTAGAAGCTGTAAAAGGATATCTTAACTTTCGTTTGAGTGAGAGCTTCTTAGCTGAGTACGCTTCATGGGCGCTTGATAACCCTACAGAGTTTGCAACACAGCAAAAAAATCAAAAAATACTTTTAGAGTTTGTCAGTGCAAATCCAACAGGACCACTTCATATAGGTCATGCTCGTGGTGCAGTTTATGGAGATACTCTCTACAGACTTGCAAAGCATCTTGGGTATGACATCACTGCAGAGTATTATGTCAATGATGCAGGAAATCAGATAGACCTTTTGGGACTCTCTATTCAACTCTATGCAAGAGAGCATCTCTTAGGTGAGCGTGTTGAATATCCTGAGTCTTACTACCGTGGTGAGTATCTTCAGGGCTTGGCAGAGGGTGCAAAAGAGAAGTTTGGCGAAGCAATCTTTTCTGATGAGAGTCGTCAAAAAGAGCTTGCAATGTGGGCAAAAGATGCTGTGATGGAGATAATCATCAAAGATTTGGCAGATACCAATATCTTTTTTGATACCTTTGTAAACGAGTCAGGTCTTTATAGTGACTGGGATAGAGTCATGAAGAAGATGGGTGATGGTGTTTATGAAGCTGAGGGCAAAATGTGGATTCGTTCGGAAGCAAAAGGGGATGACCACGATAGAGTAGTTGTTCGTGATGATGGTCGCCCAACCTATCTTGCTGGAGATATAGTCTATCATAACCAAAAGTTTGAGCGAGGGTATGATCACTACATAAATATCTGGGGTGCTGATCATCATGGGTATATTCCTCGTGTAAAAGCGGCTATTGAGTATCTCGGGTATGATAGTAACAAGCTCGAAGTACTCCTCTCTCAGATGGTCTCACTCCTTAAAGATGGTGAGCCATACAAGATGAGTAAGCGAGCTGGTAATGTTATCTTAATGAGTGATATAGTAGAGGAGATAGGTGCAGATGCACTGCGTTTTATCTTTGCATCAAAGAAGTCGGATACTGCCCTAGAGTTTGATCTCGCGGAGTTTAAGAAGCAGGACAGTTCAAACCCTATCTTCTATATACAGTATGCGCACGCGCGTATCCAAACTCTGCTAAGTAAAGCGAGTGTTTCAAAAGAAGATATCAGCTCCGCTACACTTAAAAATTTAGGAGAAGCTGCAGATACACTGCTCTTTGATGCACTTCTTCTGCCCGAAGTGGTTGAAGATGCTTTCAGCTCTCGCCAAGTACAGAAACTTCCAGACTATCTCAAAGCTTTAGCAGCATCTTTGCATAAGTTCTACTACGATGTTCGTATGATAGGAACAGAGGATGAAGCAAAACTTCTCAAACTCCTTCAAGTTGTAGCTCTCAGTCTTAAAACAGGACTCTCCTTGATGGGGATAGAAGCCAAAGATAGAATGGTGAAAGAGACTACTGAATAAAGCGTGAAGCTTTAAGTTGTGGGTAGTGCTTTTGAGCCTCTTCGAGATGGCTCTTGGGTAGTTGGATAAGAAGAGGGTTTTTCTTCTTATCAAGCCACTTTACAATTTTTTTTAAATCTTTATACTTCATGGAAGTGCATCCCACTGTTGGTACTTCGTCTTCTCTTTGAATATGCAAAAAGATGCAAGAACCCCTCCCTTTTATTGCCTTTTTATTATGCGCGACAACA
This sequence comes from Sulfurimonas sp., assembly GCA_027083035.1. Taxonomy (GTDB): domain Bacteria; phylum Campylobacterota; class Campylobacteria; order Campylobacterales; family Sulfurimonadaceae; genus Sulfurimonas. The sequence continues at coordinate 28,141 of JALWSY010000189.1, forward strand.
ACGCCAAGAGTGTAAAGTGCATCCTCTCTGTGCATCTGCTCAAAACTCTTCTCATTTCCAGTAGCTTCTATGATTTGATTGTAAAAAGGAGAAGTAATATCATCTACACAGATAAGTCTCTCTGAGGTGTAAAGATAGGGTAGTTTGTAGTTGTTGTGATGTGCGTAGCCAAAAATATCTGTCAGCCTAAAGACTCCTGCAGGTGCTTTTTTATCACCCTCGTACTTGAGAGGCTCCTCTTTTTTTTGTTTGAACTGTAGTATGCCTACTCCCCAACCTAAACCATTTTTGCCAAGGTTTACTTGTGTGTGCAGAACTACTTTGCCATCCTCTATGCACTCCAATGATGCATGAGAAGTGTTAAAGTCATCTGCAACTACCAAGAGCAGTTGTTGGGAAGAAAAGAGCAAAATTGGAAAAATTAGTAGAATTAAGAAAGTTTTTATCATAAAGTATGGTACTATTACTATTATATGATTTAAATTAATTTATGGACAAATGCTATGAGTATTAAAATAAAGAGTGCGAGTGAGTCGGATAGCCCTTTTTTAGCAGCGATGATTCTTCAAAGTTCTAGAGCGGGTAAGAAGGATGGTCTTTTTGATTTGCTCTTTGGGACAAGTGATGATGCTGTTGTTTTAGAGAAGTTAGAAGCACTTACAAAGACTGAGTCTAAGAGCCATTGTCACTATAGTAACTTTTTAATTGCAGAAGTAGATGGGCAGAGTGTTGGTACCCTTTGCAGCTATGAGCCTCGCATCGCTACGCAAGAGGCTTTTATAAAGGCACTTGAGGAGATAGGGTGTAAAGATGTTGATGAGACTTTAGAGATACTCTATGGCTGTGATTTTGATTTGAATAACAGAACGCTTATGTTTGATTTTATGGAGGAGGCTGAAGGATTTATAGATGTGGGTGTTTTAAAAGCACTTATGCAGAAGTCTCTGCTAACTGCAAGACTTAAAGGGTATAGAATAGCACAAACTATTATAGAGATTGGTTCATTAGAAGCACAGCTCTTCTATACGAAACTTGGATTTCGTGTTGTTGCACAAAGAGAGTGTGAACTCTATAAAGAGAAGTTTGGTCGTCTTGGTTTAGAACTCTTAGCGATAGAGTTTTAGGTGTAGCCATAGAACTCTCAGCACTCTCTCTTCTCCCGTCTTTACTTGCTATAGCTTTAGCACTCTACTCAAGAGATGTTTTGCTCTCCCTTTTTGGGGGTGTACTTCTTGGGGTTTTTATTTTACACGATTTTTCTTTTATAGTCTCACTACAGTCCGTGGCAGAACTCTTTTTTTCACTTCTTTCAGAGGGATGGATACTCAAAACTTTAGCTTTTGCCATATTAGTTGGAAGTATTATGTCGCTTATGGAAAAAAGTGGTGGTATCGAGGGTTTTGTCTTTTATATGCATCATAAGAGTAATCTTGTGAAAACTCCTCGTGCCGCGTTGATGGTTCCTTACTTGATTGGTATTTTTATCTTTATAGAATCTACTATCACTTCTCTAATAGCAGGAGCTGTAGGGAGACCTTTATGTGATAAAGAGGGCGTACCTCATGCAAAGCTGGCTTTTGTGTGTGACTCTACATCTGCTCCAATAAGCTCTTTAATCGTTTTAAATGGTTGGGGTGCTTTGTTGCTTGGGTTGATTAGTGCTGAGATAGATTCCGGCACTATAAGTGGGGATGCTGTTGCTCTGTTAATACGCTCTGTGGGGTATAATTTTTATGCCATAACTGCACTTATCGTGACTTTTATCGTTATATGGTTTGACATAAATATAGGTGCTATGAAAAATGCACACAAAGATTTAGAGCCACTAATGAAGAGTGAGAATGAGCCAAAGAGTATGCTTTTTATGGTGCTGCCAATTTTACTGATGATAGTGAGTGTGTTTGTATTTTTGTACATAACAGGCGAGGGAAATATACTCAAGGGGAGTGGCTCTAGTGCTATCTTTTACACAACACTTACAACCCTTCTATTTATGTTTTTTTATTATATAAGTAGTGGTAGTATGGGTGTTAAAACTTATGTAGAAAGTGCGTTAAGTGGGGCGAAAAAACTCCTCTACATTGCACTTGTTTTACTTTTTGCCTTTGCTATAGGCAGAGTGACATCAGAGTTACATACTGGTCTCTATCTTGCATCATTAGCAGGGGAGAAGCTAAATATCTATCTTCTTGCATCTACCATTTTTCTCCTTAGTGCCATAATCTCTTTCTCTACAGGAACAAGCTGGGGGACTTTTAGTATTATGCTGCCAGTAGCAATTCCAATGGCTGCAACACTTGATGCAAATATAGCGTTAGCTATCGGTGCTGTTATTAGTGGGGGTGTATTTGGTGATCACTGCTCACCTATTTCAGATACCACTATCATCTCCTCAATGGCGAGTGATTGTGAGGTTGTAGAGCATATTCGTACACAGCTTCCATATGCCATTATAAGTGCTTTTATCGCACTTTTTCTTTTTAGTCTCTTCAGCTTTTTTCCATTTTAAGGAGAAGCTTAATTATAAAACAAAAATTAAAATGATATACTGCCCTTAGGAACTTCTATCTCTTAAGAGGGTGTAATCTATGAAAAAAATTTCATTATTGTTGTTTGTATTACCGCTTTTTATCTTTGCGAATGAACCGACTTTGGATGTTGCATCGCAGTACAAAGAGGCTTTGAGTGCTTATAAGGTGAAGGATTTTGAGAGGAGTTATGAGATGCTCTCAAAGCTCTACTTAACAAAACTCTCTGATGCAAAGTTAAACTTTTACCTTGGGCGTTCTGCCTATGAGACGGGACACTATGAGATTGCTTTGGCTGCTTTTGAGAGGGTGGAGATGTTAGACCCTGCAAATATGAGAAACAAGCTGGAGATGGTGAGAACTTACTTTATGCTCAAGATGTACGAAGCATCAGAGCTAAAGCTACGAGAGGTACTTGCAAATCCTAACTTACCACAAAATGTTCGTACCAATGTTGAGCTATATCTCTCAAAGGTAACGAGTGTTCAAAAAAAATCATTTACATATGCATCCATAGATATGGATATCCTTTATGACTCCAATGTAAATTATGGTTCACTAGATTCAAAATATAATATCGGAGTAGGGACACTCCCCGCAGTTCCAAGTAAGGGTGATGTTGCCCTACAACTCTACGGTGATATTGTAAATCTTTATGACATCGGTGATAAGAATGGTTTTGTGATTAAAAATGATTTAAAGCTCTACTATAAACTTTATGCGAGAGAGAAAGAGTATAACATCCAGTACATATCCTATATGCCAAGTCTTCTCTTTAGAGATGCTAAGTATCTTTATGAGTTTGTTTTGGGATATGATATCCTCCATTTAGGGCAAGTAGATTATCTTCATATTATCTCCGTAATACCAAGGTTTGAGTATAGTCATAGCAATACGCTCCGTAGTATTATGCATCTGAAGTATCAGAATAAAAAGTTTAAACAGACAGCACAGTCCAATATGGATGCACAGCACTATGAACTCGCATATGCACTCCAACAGATACTCTCACCAAGCTCTTATCTGCAAGGGAATTGTATAGCGATGCAAGAGAAAAAGGTACGAGGTTCAAGAGACGATGTAGATTACAAGGAGTATAGATTGAGTCTTATCTATGCGAATCAATTTACATCTACCTATGGTGCAGAACTCTTTGGCGAATACAGAGGACGAAACTATGCAGACTACAGCACCCTTTTTGCTTCAACACGTAAGGATGCAGGATTTTTGGTAGCAGGTACTTTCAATATGAAGTTAGATGAGGGATTTTTGTTTCATATCAAATCTGATTATAACAGGGTAAACTCCAATCAAGGGAAATTTGCCTACAGTAAGTTTACAGTGACTACTGGTATCAATGTGACTTTCTAGGAGGAAGATGATGCAATTTTTTATAAAGATTATATTTTTATCACTTTTATTAGGCAGTACACTTTTTTCTAAAGATGTTGCTGTTGTAACGGCGTTAAACGGAGAAGCAAGTGTAAAGAGAGATGGTGTAACACTCCCTTTGAGTTTAGGTATGAAACTTCAAGAGAGGGACTCTGTTGTTACTAACGCAGATGCAAAGGTACAGATTATTTTTAATGATGAGACTATCATTACTGTGGGTAAAAGTTCTGAGTTTTCTATCAATGAGTATCTTTTTGATGAAGAGAAGGAGGAGAACTCTCTGCAGTTTGGTCTGTTGCGCGGAGCAATGCGTACTATTACAGGAAAGATAGGAAAAATAGCACCGCAAAAGTTTGCCGTTAAAACAAAAACGGCAACTATCGGAATACGAGGCACTAACTTTACTATTGTAGAGAGAGAGGACGCTGAGATAGTTTACTGTACGTATGGTGCGATAAGTGTGAGTATCAATAACTCTGTAAATATAGTAAAACAGGGGTTTTATGCCCGTGTGCTTGATGGACGCGCTCTCATTCAAGCATTTACTCCACAAGAGTTACACTCTATACAAAAAGCAAATTTTCTTGCAAAAACATCAAAGAAAAAAGTTAACAGAAGTAGTAATTCAGAACAAGCAATCGCTAAAGCGGTGAGTGCACCACAAATAGATACAACAAGGGAAATACTTCCAGTAGGTGCAATAGCAGCTAAGCGAGTGAGTGCTGATGTAAGAGATTCAAAGCAGATAAGTGAAGAAGAGGAGCATTATCATTATGACAATAGTAATGATAATCCTCAAGATCAAAAACCTGATGTACCTACAACAAAACCTGAAAATAATTTTAAGGATTTGTATGGGTATTCAGTTGTGCTTGATGATAATCCATCAGCAGATGTGTTGGCATCAAGTATTAATTTAGCTTCTACAACATCAGGGGCTGTTTCATTTATGGCAATGAACATTTCGACTGCTGAAGGGTATAATTGGTGGAAGTTTGATTTAAAAGAACCTCTATCTGGTAGTACCAAAGATAATTTCACAACAGAGTTTACATCTGCAGAAGTCTCTTCTCCTACAGATAATATTACAAACATACGCATAGATTCAAGTAACTTTGAAGCAACATCTGATGATTTACAGAGTGGAGATGTAATGACTTGGGGCATATGGGATGTAAATCTTCTGTATGATACGGATACTTTAAAAAATCAACACTCTAATTTTAATGGACTTTGGGTAGCAGGTGAGAGAACTTCTGCTGAAATAATCAGTAGTTTTGGCTCACAAAAAGTCTCTTATAAAGGTATTTATAAAGCAAAAGAGTATGCAACGGGTAGCTTAATTCATAATACTGCATCAATGGATGTTGACTTTGGAGCAGATACTGCAGTCCTGAATATACTCTACGGTACCGGGCGAACTTTCAATGTATCTACGGCTGTTTCGGGAGAAATATATGGTTATCAAGAGCCAATATCACAAAATAGTAGTGAATATGGGTATGTTTATGGAGCATTTTATGGTACTAAGGGAGAATTAGTCGGTGGAAGCTTTTCAACAACTTCAGGAGGTTATGATAGTTTAGAGTTAAGAGGTGTGTTTGAACTCTCTTCAGATGCATTAACAGATGCAGTTTTGAATGCAAATACACGAAGTGGCTGGGTTGTTGATTACTCCTCTTCAAATTATGCGAATCATTTGTCGTATGAGATAACAAGTGATAATAGTTTTAACGTGCAAGACTCTTATTTGGTACTTAATTCGCTGCAAAGCAGTACAGGGGAAAGCGATTACTGGGAGTTAAGAGTAGCTGCACAACCAGTAAGCTATACATCAAGTGAAAAATTTGAGGGCAAGTTCAACTCTGTATATATGATACCACAAGATGGAGGCTCTTCTAAAAATGCAGAGATACTCAGTAGTAAATTTGTGGCAACTGGAGATGATTTGGCTGAGAATGATTATATGTCTTGGGGATATTGGGATGCAACACTCTCTTATGAAAATGAAGATGGAGTACAAAAACATACACTCTCTGGGTTTTGGCAGTCAGGAGAGCCTACTCCTAGTAGTGTAGTAGATGCTATTACCGCTCAAGATGTAGCATATGCTGGGATCTATAGAGCTGTAGATTTTACACAACAAAATAGCCTTATAAATGGAAAAGCAAGTTTAAATGTGGATTTTGGGGCTGATACTGCAGTGCTTAGTATTGATTATGCAAAGGGAAGAGTATATGATATGACTCTTGAGGGTAATACACTCTCTGGATCGCTTAGAGATACTGCCGGTGAAGCGTATGGAACTTTTTATGGTTCTGATGCTTCATCTGTTGGTGGAAACTTCTTAACAGAAACGCAACAAAATACAAAAGAGTTACGCGGAGTATATGAGGTTACTAAAGTATCAAACTAAAGATTTTAAAAATATTTTGAGGTACTCTCTATTAAACTTTCTGGACATTTCTGGGTCTTTGAGCATAAGTTTGAGTGCTTCAAAAGAGGAGAGTTTTTTTC
>JALWSY010000190.1 GCA_027083035.1 Sulfurimonas sp.
TACTCTCCACTCAATTTTGGAGGATTGTAATGCACGCTCTGTTTATGCTCAAGCGCATGAATATAGCGCTCGTACGCTTCAATTATATAAGAAGATTTAAGTGTAAGTGGCGCACAGGCAAGATGATACTTTGTTGCTATATCCAAATCATAACTATCTACAATTCTTGCAGCCTCTATCATATCATCTAGACTTGCTGCATAAAATGGGCCATTAAACTCCATATTTTTTGCAAAAAAACTCAGTATGACCTCTAAAGAGTTCTCCTCTAAAATTTTTCCTACAAGTTTTATATGCTCCAAATTTGCCATCACCTTAAAAGGTACACTAATCTCTCTTGCCTCTTTGAGAAAATTTTTCTTGACAATTTTCAGCGCCTCGGCATTAAGCGCACCGACAAATCCCTCTTCGTTGAGTCCATAACGCCCTGCACGCCCTGCTATTTGATGCACTTCTGAGGGAAAGAGGTTTCGTTGTGTTATACCATCAAACTTCTCTGCTTTAGAAAAAAGTATAGTTTTTATAGGCAGATTCATGCCCATAGCGATAGCATCAGTTGCCACTAATATCTGTGTCTCTCCGCTTCTAAAGCGTCTCGCCTCCTCACGCCTCACTTCCGGAGAGAGATTTCCATACACTACACTTACACTAAAGTTTTTTGAGAACGTATGTTTTAAGCGTAGTACATCTTTACGACTAAAAGCGATAATAGCACTCCCCGCCTCCACAGACTTCATATCTGTGGACGTCTCAAGCAGAGTAAGTGGATTTTTTCTCTCAAACTCAATAATCTCTAACTCCTCACCCAAATACTCAGCAAGAGCGATGATTGCTTTTTTTACATTTGGTGATCCTGTCATGATTATCTCTTTTGCCGGAGCGCCGATAATAGCGTTTGCCCATGCCCAGCCACGATCTCTGTCATCTATCATCTGCACCTCATCGATAACACAGACATCCACATCTACCTCATAGTTCATCATCTCTATGGTGGAGCTTATATGCGTTGCATCATCATCTAAAATTTGCTCCTCTCCCGTAATGAGTGAACTCTCTATTCCCTTCTCCTTAAGTCCTTCATACCCCTCTAAGGCAAGAAGACGAAGGGGTGCAAGATAGTAACCTGTATCTGCCGCTTCAAGGCGTTGCATCGCGATATAGGTCTTTCCACTATTTGTCGGTCCTATATGCAGGGTGAGTTTTCTTCGCATCTCTCTTGCCATTGGAAAGAGATTTTTAAAGTCTCGTATGGTACGCGCGAGTAGTTCATGACGCTGTTTTTTAATCAAATCATCATGAATGGAGTGAATAAAATGGCGAATCACTTTTCGACTAATCTTCGGAGTAATATTTAAAGAGTGTGGCATAAGTTCAAGCAAAAAGACATACACTTTTGCACGAAGTTGCTTCTCATCTAACTGTAGTATGGAAGAGTATCGTCTGCACTCCTCTACAAGTATTTGCAACGAGTCTAGAAACTCCGCCTCATACTCACGCTTGACCTCTTCCTTGAGTGCATCAAAGCTAAAACGGTTTGCACTCCATATCTCCTCTAAGACTCCATTTAAGTCAATATGCAATTCAAGATTATACTTCAAAACGATGTCTGAGTAGGGCAGAGCAAGACTCTCCTCCACCTTTAAAAGCAACTCTTGTGCATGAAGTTCCAATGCACTAAACGCTATCTTCTGAGCAACAATTTTTTTGAGAATCTTCTGTCCTATAGGAGGGTAAGAGAGCGGCGACTTTGGTGGTGCTGCGCGAAGAGCTGTCACTATCTGTTCCTGTGTAAGGTAAGGATGAGGTGATTTAAGAGAAGCTATAAAGTTGTTGATGCTCTCTTGCTTTTTTGCCACAACTTTGAGTTTATCATCCCCTATCTTTTGGACTATCTCCTCAAAAGGGGCTGATTCTAGAAACTCATACTCATAGGATTTTGTATTAAGCGTGAGAATCTTATGAAAACTCTGCCCATAGACTTCATACTTTAGTGAGGCATTAAACTCAAAGCTGTCATCTATATCAAAATGCCCTTCAAGCTCCTTCTCTAAAGCCTCTCGCTTCTTCTCATAACGAATATGACGCAGTTTTGACTCCATCTTCTCGATAGTAATCTTTTTACTTCTTACACTTGCAAAAGCCTCATAGAGTGCTACTGCCTCTTCCTTGCTTACATCAAGTTCATGCAGCAACATCTCTATCTTGGCATCTCTATCAAGGGTAGGTGTCTCTTTTTTCTCACCCCTATAAATTTCACCATTGTTCTCAAAAAAATGCAGAATATCAAGACGCATACCGCTCTCTGCTTCACTCCAAATCATACGCAGCGTCTTTACCATCAGCTTTTTATTATGCTCTATATCATAAAGTCCCAAAGCTCCAAAAAGCTCACTGAGTGTCTCTGAAGGAACTCTCTCTATACCCACATCAAAGGGGTCATCATCAAAGAACTTACGAATACGCTGATTAATCTTACTATTTTTTTTATTTTTTTTTGACATAAGGGGTAACTATACTTTTACCTAGTAGTGTGTGATGCAGAGTGTTCCGTGTAGTTCACCATCTTTCTCTTCTATCTTTATGTCACTATCAAGTGGTGACTTACTTCTCTCTAAAACTTCACGTAAATCATTTAAAATAATCACATAATTTTTAAACATCGGAACACAGACCTCTTTTATCACCCCTGCATGGATCTCCTCACTCAGAGCTTCAAGTGCCGCTTCGTATGCTGTTTGATTTGCGATATACTGATAAAAATAATCCTGCATTAGTTTAATATTCTCTAACCATGCGCGTCTCTCATCAGCATTGAGTGATTCATTTTCATGTACACGCTCTATAAGTTCTGTAACATAGGCATGTGCCTTCTGCTCTTGCTGATCAATAAGTGCATCAATATCTTTAATATGTTTTGTAAGTATCTTCTTAAGTTCTGCATCACTTAAGTGTCTTGATGGTGTCTGGTAAAGATGTGAAGTAGTCTCTGTAGGACCATAACTGAGGGCTTCTAAAAGCTCTGCTGCTGCACTAAGATAGCTGTACTTATCTGGCTTTGTATGGTCAAAAGCAATCCCTGTTTTAGAGACTACTGGCATATCACCTACATATTTTAACTTCATTATTCACCTCACATCTGTAATTTGGATTTAATTATACCACTATATAATTACATTATGACTTATCCAGATGAATGGACTCAAAAAGAGTTCTTAGAAAATAGAAAAAAATTAGAAAAAGAGGGTGTAGAGGTAGTTCTTATAGACACTATCCTCTCGCCCATAGAAAAAGCCAAGACAGTTGTCTATAATCCATACGAACTCAAAAACTATCCTGATGGTTCTGTTTTTGTCTTCTACTGCGACACAGGCAAAGCAACACTCGATAGACTCGAAGAGTATAAAAAGAAGTTTCCAAATATGCACTGCATCTCTCTTAAGGGTGGCAGAGGGTATTGGCGAAAAAATATGCAACTCCTAGAGACTCCTGATGCGTAGATATATAGACTCCTTTATAGAGTGCATAGATGAAAAACGCTTTTATGATGCACATGAGACACTCGAAGAGGTTTGGTTTCCCCGTCGGTTTGAAGGAAGTAGCGAGGTAAAACTTCTAAAAGGTTTTATCAACGCCTCTGTAAGTTTTGAGCTGCGTAAACGAGGAAGAGAGAAGCAGAGTAAAAAAGTCTGGGCAAACTATCTCAAATACCGCCCTCTCCTCCTCAAAACAGACTCTCAATACAAAAATGAGTTTTACAGGCTCTCTCGCCATCTTGAAAACCTCCATAAAAACTCACCAAAATTTCACTAGATTCTGTTATAATTTCAAAATAAAATAGACTTTACAAGGACAAAAAATGACAAAAAAAATAGTTTTAAGCATTGCACTACTCTCTACTTTAGCAATGGCTGAAGATGCAAAAAAAGATACTCCTCTAGTAACACACACGGAACTAGGATATATCAAAACAGACGGAAATACAAAGACACAAACCTTCTCTCTTGATGCAAAAGCAAAGAAAGGATGGGGAAGTAATATTTTCGCTCTTATGTTTGATGGTCAATACTCCAAAGATCAAGATGTTGAGACAAAAAACAAGTTCGTAACAGAACTCACATACAACTACGAGTTTACAGATAGACTTGCTTTTGATTACCTCGCAGGATATAAAAATGATAAATTCTCAGGATTTGCATATCAGGCATATACAGGACCGGGTGCTAAATATAAAGCGATAGTGACTAAGAAGCATAACCTAACACTAGATGCGAATATTCTCTACTCCATGGATAGCTACGAAGATGTATATGTTGATGGAGCTGGGGATGTTATTGAGTATCCTAACCCTACAACAGGGGGTACTCTAAAAACAGCTGCCTATGATGATGACTATGCAGCTTATAGAGTAAAGGGTGTTTACACATGGCAAATGCTAGAGAACTTAAAATTTGATCAGGAGTTAAGCTTCAGAGGCTCATTTGAAGATGGAGATAAATATTTTGCATTTTCTAAAACAGGCTTTATCAGTAAAATCTCCGATATCTTCTCTGCAGGTGTGAGCTATAAGGTTGATTATGTTCACATTCCAGCTGAAGGAAAAGAGACAACAGATACTACACTTACACTTAATCTTATCGCAGACTATTAAAACCTCACGCGACTTGGGCTATGCCCAAGCGCTTCTCCCTCTCCCACAACACAATAAAAATAAAAGCTCCCAAAGCCATAAATGAAGAGCTTAAAAAGAGATACTCACGAAAATACTCATAGATATACCCCGCTATCAAAGCACCGCTCAAACCTCCAAGCCCGTACGTTATACCTGAGAAAAACTGTTGTGCTAAAGTTTTATTTTTATAATAGGAGTGTAGATAACTAATAGCTGCGGAGTGAAAGAGAGCAAAACTCAAAGCGTGCAGACTCTGCGCAAAAAAGAGAACCTCAACATGAGAGATAAAAGCATAAACCAAAAACCATCGAAACGCTGTCAGTAAAATGGTAAATTCAAGCAGTTTTAAGAGATTTTTACGTAGAAGCTTCGCCTGCATAAAAAACATTCCTATCTCAAAAAGCACACCGAAACTCCACAGATAAACCGTCATATCCAGACTTACTCCATTTTCAGTTGCTACGATAGTAAAGAAGTTATAAAAAGAGCCAAAACTCATCTGCATCAAGATAAGTCCACCCCAAAGTTTATAATCCTTCAGTAGTTCGATATCATTTTGCAGGCTCTTAACATCACGCTGCTCCTCTTTGCCTATCTTCTTCACTACAAAAAAAGCAATAACCGCCGTCACTTGCGTTAGGGCAAGCAGATAGTACAAAGCATTGCGTGACTCTCCCATAAACTTTGCTAAAATAAGTGCAATTACTATAAAACCGATGGATCCAAAAAGACGAATTTTTCCATAACGCTCCCTTCCAACGACATCTAACGCGATAAACTCTATGTATGGAAGTACAAGTCCAAGTCCTACCCCCAAGAAAATATTTGAAAGTAGTAGTAGGTAGAAGTGTTCTATGGAGAGATAAAAGAGTAGCGCGCTTATGGACATAATCACAAGGGCATAGTTAAAAATCCTACTATCAAGTTGCAATCCCCGCATAAATAAAAATGGTAATATAAAGCGTACAAGAGGTGACGCTCCCAGTAAAACACCAATGGCAACGCCACTATAACCCACCTCTGAGAGGACTTTGGGTATAAAAATAATATAGATACCCACAACAGAGAAATAAAAGTAGTAAAAAAGTGATAATAGTATCTGCATATTGGCATTATATTATAAAACAAGCTACAATAGTGCAATTTTTTTAGAGGTATCCATAAAAAACAATGAAAAAAATATCCCTACTGACAAGTCTGCTACTCACAAGTACTCTGAGTGCCTTTGACATAGATATGAGTTTTGGTACTCATGACTTTATGGTTTCAGATATTGTAGATGATACTCCAAAAGATGGCATTGTAGCAGGTACATCTCATACACTTGGATTAAATGTTGGTCTCATAGCAAGACACACTACTCCTTCAAACATTCATTTCTTAGCCAAAATAGAGACCTTTTTAGATGGAGACACAGACCACTTAGATCCCGATCATATCCCTGTCTGGTTTGCTTTTTTATTTGATGTAGATGGTACTATCTCCAATATAGATGCATATAACACCCTTAAGTGGTATGTTCTTATGGACAACAAACAAAATACTGTGAGTTGTGTTGAGCGAGAGATACGACAACATCTTGGTTTGGGATATAGCTTTAATCGTAGTGATTTCTCATTTGCTTTGAATGGATATATGGGATTTTACTACATTGAGATTGATGATGATACCCCTGTAGCAAGAGGTTACTCACGACAGGATACGGATGATGGTGAGGCGTCCAATCTCTTTGAAGTAAAAATGGCTTACAAGTTCAGTAAAAACCTGCAACTCTTAGGCTACGCAAGGCAGTACTCTGCAAATATGGGAATGGAGAACCTAGAGAGAAACTATGAACTCTTAGTAGCGTATAGAGGTTTTGATTATCTCTCAGAAAAGAGTACTCTCAACTTTGAAGTAAAACATACGGAGTATAACCTAGAGAGATTTTTTAAAAACCCTCCAGCCATTCCAATTTTACCATTTGACAACGAGACGCTCATCCAAGCCACCCTCACTCTTCCCTTAAACTACTAAGGGGAAATTTATCTAGTTTAATTATTTACTTCTTATTAACTTATAATTAATATAATTTCAACATCTCGATTATGTTTCCCCTTACATAATAGAGAATATACTCCGAACAATTATAAAGCACCTGAGGTTTCCCCTTTTATTCCCTCGGGTGTTTTGCTATACTTTCTTTATGAATATAATCCTCTCAACTCTTAACTCAAGATTTACTCATAGCGCCATTGGGCTTCGTTATCTCTATGCAAATATGCAAGAACTTCAAGCCGAAACGCAAATCATGGAGTTTAGTATCAATGATGCAATGCAGAGCGTTGCAGAGAAACTTCTTTTAAGTAATCCAAATATCATTGGTCTTGGTGTTTACATCTGGAATGTCTCGCTTATTGCAGAGCTTATTCACATCATCAAAAAAGTATCCCCGCAGACCACCATCATTCTTGGCGGTCCTGAAGTGAGTTATGAACCTTTTCGGGTTGATTTACATGATGCAGATTATATTATCAAAGGTGAGGGAGATTTAGCCTTTTATGAGTTGTGTAAAAATATTTTAAACGATGTACCCTCCCCTCGCATCATCCCTATAACACTCCCAAAGCTTACCGATATAGAACTCCCTTACAAGTACTACAGCGATAATGATATAAAAAACCGCTACATCTATGTAGAGATATCAAGAGGCTGCCCCTTTGCGTGTGAGTTTTGTCTCTCGTCCATGGATGAGAAGGTGCGTGCTTTTGATCTTGATGCAGTTTTAGAAGAGTTTGAGGTTCTTTGGCATCGAGGGGCGAGAAACTTTAAGTTTGTAGATAGAACTTTTAATCTCAACATGAGAGCAGCAAACAGGATTCTTGACTTCTTTTTAGCTAAAGAGTCTCCCTACTTTGCACACTTTGAGGTGATACCTGATCACTTCCCCGCATCACTTAGAGAGAAGATAAAGAGCTTTCCTCATGGAGCTTTGCAACTTGAAATCGGCATACAGACTCTCAACCTTGAGATAGCAAACAACATCTCAAGACAACTCAAACTAGAGAAGATAGAGGAGAATATCGCCTTTTTAGAAAATGAGACAACGGCGCATATCCATCTTGATTTGATAGTTGGACTCCCGGGAGAATCGCTAAAGAGTTTTGGAGCCAACCTTGATAAGCTTATGTCCATGAGTAGTTGTGAGATTCAGATTGGTATCCTTAAAAAGCTCTCAGGTACACATATAGAGCGCCATGATGCAACTTATGGGATGGTCTATAGCGATATTCCCCCCTATGATATTTTAAAAAATAGTGAGCTAAGTTTTCATGATATTCAGATTATGAAGCGTTTCGCTCGTTTTTGGGATTTAACGTATAATAGCAGTAACTTTAAAAAGTCCATAAAACTGCTCTGGGGTGAGGAGTCTGTCTTTGAGAATTTTTATGCCTTTAGCCTCTGGATTTATGAGCAGACTGATTCTACATGGAAGATATCTCTGCAGAGATTAGGAGAGCTGCTCTTCTCTTATCTTACAGAAGTAAAACAGATAGCAGCTGAGGATGTGGCGACCCCTATGTTAGAGGATATGATGAAACTCAAAGGAAGAGCCGTGCCAAGCTATCTAAAACCCTATGCAACTGACTTTAAAAGAAGTGCAAAAAGTGGTACTTCAGGTTTTAATAAACGACAAGCCTAGATACCGCCACTAATAACGGCTGACTTTAGCGAATAAATGACCACTACGGCATTTAAGCACAGTTCGTTTTGTAGTCTAAGAACAGACTCTCAACTGGTATATGAAGTTGTTTATGTAAATTTCTTATCATTTCAATAGTTAATTTTCTTTTTCTATTGAGTATCTCTGATACTCTTGACTTACTTCCAACTATTGTCACTAAATCTTTTTGTTTTAAGCCTTCTTGTTCCATCCTAAATTTGATAGCTTCAATAGGATCTGGAGCTTCTATTTTGTAGTGTTGTTCTTCATAGGCTTCAACTAAAGTCGTAAGAACTTCTAGCTCATCCATTTGTAGTGTGTTAGGTTTAGCATCCATCAAGCTCTCAATATACTCTAATGCTTGAGTATAATCTTCTTCATTTTTTATAGGTCTAATATTCATCTTATAACTCCTCAATACTTATTTTGTCATACTGTTTATGTGTTCCGATAAACTTTATAAATACAATTTTTGCATAGTAATTTATGGTAACTATCAATCTATATTTATTTCCTGCTATATTAAAAACAACTTTTGTATCTCCTATAATACTGGCACTTCTATACATCTCTTTAATCTCGTTTGGATTATTCCAATCAAGTTTTAGAACCTCATTATGCCAAGACTCTAAAGCATTTTTACAGTCTTGATATTTTGGTTGTTCATAAAAATCTTTTAGTCTCTTTTTTGAAATTATTCGCATGAGAGTATTGTAGTGAAGTTCCCATTAATAGAACTTAAAGTTTAGTAAGTAAATGTTTAAATGTATGCTAACGGCTAACTTCACCGACAAGTTTACCTGTTCGGTGCAAGGATTTGTTAATAACTTATACTAAAATTTTATTCGCTAATGTTTAATAGCTTATTTAACTCAAATGACAAACTATAAATTTCATCAAAATCATACTTCTTACCAAGCTTTGGATTCCAATACCTGCCATGTGCAAACCAATGTCTTAATTTAAAACTTGATTTAATATGAGAAAATATCTGACCTTGAAAATATTTTTTATAGGTATCACATAATTTACCTATAGATATTTTATATGTTTTATCATAAGTTTTGTCAATTTCTTTTAACTCTTTTGAAAGTTCATCTTTCAAACGATTTTTTATCCGATATTCATAATCAATTCTAATCCAACTTTCAATTGAAGATAAGAGCATAAATATACAGTTGTTTTCTAACTCTTGTAATCTATTTTTCTTTTCTTGATTAAGTTCTGATAAACTATAAAAAGCAAATTTTTCAAAATTATTAGCATTTGAATAATAAAACAATAAAGATTGTTCTAAATCTTCTTTATATTCTACAATATCATCAATTTTTAAATGCTTTTTTGAAAAAGAAACCCTTTTAGCCATCTATTACTTCCATTAAGGCATCAAAAAATGTTTCTTCATCTAAATTAATATATTTTATATTAGGTGGAGGAGTCGCAATTTTCCATATTTTATTTACTTCATTGTTTTTTGATATTTTTACATTTTGTATATTTGCTATCTTCGTCTGCGAGATGTTTTTCAAAATATCACATCCTTGAATGAAGATTAAAAGAATGGAAATGAGTAATATTATTTTTTTCATAATGGGAATTTTAGCATTGTATGAATATTTATTCAAAGTTAAAATAATTTACAAATAAAATGTGTTTTTTGTCAAAAGAAGAAGTCGGCAACGCCCATGAGAATTGATTGCCGACATGCTTCTGCTTCGCTCAGATGCAATAATACTTTCCCCAGTCATAAGTCGGGAAACGTGTTTATTCCAAAAACTATTGTAAAG
>JALWSY010000191.1 GCA_027083035.1 Sulfurimonas sp.
ATGCGATCGATACTCTTTTTACCATAATACTCAAAAGAGAGATCACACGCTTTTTTTCTCCATGAGATATCTACACCCATACTCATAACACGATTTGCCGTGTCATAAGTTGGAGCAATATCATCAAACATTGAGACGATTTTTTCCTGTTTTTCTGTAGTATCTTTCACTTGAGAACTCATCTGTTTATATCCTTTTCATCCACATAATTATATCTTTGTCTTCTTTTCTCTGGTTTAAAATCTCAAAGCTATCATCTTGAAAGTTTATCCCTCTGCTACCACCAAAAGTTGGTGCAAGATAGCATAAGTAGTAATCCACAATATCATGCGTATAAGCATACATTGAGGCACCACCCTCTATCATAATATTTTTATACTCACTCAGCTTTTGCAAATCTTTTTCAATAAATACTTGCCTACCCTTTACATGAAAAAGTGGAATATCTCTATCAAAATCACTCTCATGAGAGAGGATGAGAACATCAGGGGCCTCTCCACCTACAAGCCGTGCATCAAGCGTTGGTCTATCTTGGCGAACTGTCTCACCGCCAACAACCAAAAGATCACACACATCTCGCATAGCATGAACACTTCTTCTTGAGTATTCTGAGCTAATTATCCCTGCATCACTTGTCCCACTCAGACGCTGCGCCCATTTAAAGAAGATAAAGTTTTCCTCTAATGTTCTCTTAAATGGATACAAAAGTGCATTACACTCCTCCTCTAAGAGTTCACTATAGACCTCTGTACCACTCATCTGTAGTCGCATTGTGCCATTTTTTGCAATAGCATTCGTATCACTACTCCCAATGTAAACTCTTTTTATACCAAGCTCACTTATAAGTGTTGCACATGAGGGTGTCTTGCCGTAGTGTGAACATGGTTCAAGAGTCGTATATAAAGAGCAGTTTTGAAAAATATTGTTATGATTTGCCAATAAGTGCGTATGAATATCTACAGACTTCTCTAGGGCTAAGATATAGGAGTCGTTTGTAAGTTTATAGTAAGCCTGTTGCAGAGCATTTACCTCTGCATGAGGTAACCCTGCACGAGTATGTGCCTCTACGGCTAGAATCTCGCCATGTTCTCCTACTACTGTGCAACCAACAGCAGGATTTGGGTAGGTAAGCCCCTGATACCTCCAAGCTGCATCAATAGCAAGGCGCATATAAAAGGAGTTATCTATTACCATTCAAAGTATGTTTTTGCTTTACTAATATCGTTAAAGTCAATTGCAACAACATCGTCATCGCTCTTTACAAAGATTTGAGAACCTTCTACTTTTTCTAAAAGACCTCGCAACTTCTCTTTGTTTCCATAGACAAGTGCTACATTTTCACCAACACTCTTTTTAAAGTGCTGCAACGTTGTTAGCTTTCGCTCTATTCCAGCTGTTCCAACCTCAAGTCTATACTCGCCGGATACGGGTGGAGTAACATCTAAAAGAGGAGAGATAAGGTGTGTCAACTCTACACACGTATCCAAACTTACACCCTTTTTCTTCCCATCTTCTATCTCAGGTGAAATTACGCTGATGCGATAGATAGTCTCATCATTCTCACTTACAACAGAGGCATCATAAAGTTCTAAACCAACGGACTCTATTATAGATTCTATATCACTTTGTAAACTCATGACTCTTCCCCTTTCCTCTCTTGCGCAATCTTCTTAAAGAGTGCATCAATGTTGCGTGATTTTTCAAGTTGCTCATCAAACTCAAATGTAAACTTTGGACAGCGGTACCAACCCTGATCTTTAAGACAGTAAGTCTCTACTAAAGGGCGCGCTTTTTTCAGGAGTTTAAGATACTCTCTTTGTTCACTCTCACTAAAGCCCTCAGGATTGATATACACCTTCGCATCACTCTTACCACGGGAACATTTTACCTCTAAAATATTTAACTCATGAAGCCTTTTATCATTGAGAGAACCAAGTGCCTGTGGTACCAACTCCAAAAGAACAGATTCAGTCCTTTTTAGTTTTATCTCTGCTTCTGTCATTAGAGTTGTACTTTCTGCTCTACTTTTTTGAATGTCTCTAAGATATCACCCGGTTGTACATCATCATATCCACTGATTGCAACACCACACTCATAGCCGTTTCCAACCTCTTCAACATCATCTTTAAAGCGTTTAAGAGAGGTAAGTTCGCCCTCATAGTGTACAACACCATCACGAATAACACGAACCATACCACCACGGATAAGGCGACCATCAACAACAACACAACCAGCAACAAGACCTTTAGGAATTTTAAATACCTCTCTAACTTCGGCTTGACCTGTATTTTCCTCTGTGAATTTTGGTGCCATCATACCTGTAAGCATACCTGTAATATCATCTATGAGTTGATAGATAATAGAGTATGTTCTAATATCAACACCTTTTTGCTTTGCACTCGCTTTGACTGCACCTGTTGGGCGTACATTAAATCCAAGAAGCACACAGTTCTCAGAGTTGTTCACAAGTTCTACATCACTCTCTGTAATACCACCTACACCACTCGAGATAATGCTTACTTTTACTTCATCATTTCTCAGAG
>JALWSY010000192.1 GCA_027083035.1 Sulfurimonas sp.
TTCCATTTATGGTTGAGCAAAGTTTTAAGATGGTACCATTTAGGTTGCCTCTTCATAGAAAAAAATTTAATATATATGAAGCAGGAAATACACTTAGAAATATAAAAACGATAGATATAGCCGTAGTACCGGCAGTTGGTGTTGATGGTAATTTGCAAAGAGTGGGATTTGGAAAGGGGATGTATGATCGTTTCTTTGCTAAACTCCGAAAAAAACCTTATGTTATTTTTACACAACCAGAACTTTGCTATACAAAAGAGCTGATTTGTGATGCATATGATGTAGGGTGTGATTTGCTAATAACACCAAAAAAGATAATAAATAAAATAGTGAGAAATTGAAATGTTAAATGAGATACTCTTGGGTGGTGGAACAGCCATTGTAAGTGGTGTCATAGGGTTTTTCGTTTCTAAAAAATTAACAAATGCAAACTTTGAAATCTATACGCAACAGGCAAAAGCTAAAGCGCATACCATAGAGAATGAAGCACAGACTCTCCTAGAGCGTGCAAGGCTAAAAGCGACTGAGATAGAACATGAGGCACAGAAGAGTTTTGAGAGTGCCAAAGAGAGAGCGAAGGCGGATTTGCGACAAAGAGAAGATGAACTTATCCGTAATGAACAGAGTTTTGCCCGATATAAGCAGAGTGAAGAGGAGAGGATTAAGTCTGAAGCTGTAGCACTCAAGGCACAAAAAGTTAATTTACAAAGAAATGAAAAATCACTTGAATCCTTACAAAAAAAGTACGAAAAGAAGATAGATGAGGTGTTACACACCTTAGAACATAGTGCAGGGATGACAGAAGAGGAGGCAAAGGCCTCTCTGTTGAAAAAGGTTGAATATAAAGCGCGTGGTGATATTGCACACATAGTACGACGCTATGAGAACCAAGCAAGAAAAGAGGCAGAGCGTAAAGCTAACTATATTCTTGCTCAAGCAACAAGCCGTTTTGCAGGTGAGTTTGCTTCAGAGAGACTTACAAATCTTGTACACTTGGAGAGTGATGAGTTAAAAGGGCGCATCATTGGAAAAGAGGGGCGTAATATTAAGGCGCTTGAAGCACTTTTAGGTGTTGATATTATCATCGATGATACGCCAAATGCTATTTTAGTCAGTAGTTTTAATCTCTATAGACGCGCAATTGCAACAAAAACATTACAGTTGCTTATTGAAGATGGGCGTATCCAACCAGCTCGAATAGAGGAGATATTTGAGCGAGTCTCTAGTGAGTTTGAAGAGAAAATACTCGCAGAGGGTGAAGAGTTGGTTGCACAGCTCAACATTGGCATTATGCATCCTGATTTGATGAAGCTTATAGGAAGATTGCGATACCGTGCAAGTTATGGTCAAAATGCTCTGGCACACACACTTGAAGTCGCTCACTTGGCTGGTGTGATGGCCGCTGAGATGGGTGGTGATGTAGCTTTGGCAAAGAGAGCAGGTCTGCTTCACGACATAGGAAAAGCACTTACACATGACAGCGATGGAAATCATGTCGATTTAGGCGCACAGGTGTGTGAGCGTTATAATGAGAGTGAAGTCGTTATAAATGCTATCTATGCGCATCATGGGCAGCAAGAGATTGGCTCTATTGAGTGTGGTGCAGTCTGTGCCGCTGATGCACTTTCAGCTGCAAGACCGGGAGCTAGACGAGAGGTTTTAGAGTTTTTTTTAAAGCGTGTAACAGAGATAGAGGAGATTGCTTCATCACAGAGTGGTGTAAAACAGGCATATGCTATTAATGCTGGACGAGAAGTAAGAGTTCTAGTAAATGCTACACTTGTAAATGATGATGAGTCTATTTTAATGGCAAGAGAGATAGCAAAAGAGATAGAGGAGAGGGTGCAATACCCCGGTGAAATCAAGGTAAATGTAATTCGTGAGAGTCGTGCGATTGAGTTTGCAAAATAAGGGTTTAACGCCCTTATTTGAAGTTCTATTTTTTTGATTTATCTATAGTAACGATGACTGCACCTCTGAAATCCCCCATCTTGTAACCCATTGCGTTATCTATTGGATATCTTGTTGCTATAGCGCGTTTGAGATCAATATCTTTCACATCTCCATGGCATTTTAAGCAGACTTTTTTATTAATGAGTAAAGGTTTGTAATATTTATATTTGTGTGGAGCAACTTTTTGAATAAGGTGCTTAGGAAGGATAATATTTGCTTTTTGCATCTGCTCAAAAGTTTTTAATACTGCAACTTCATCTTCTGATGGTTTGTTTGCAGGACTACGAAATTTTTCACTTATTCGTTTTACGCGTACCCCATTTGGAAGTTTTTTATTCACACGTTCAGTAAGGCTGTATGCCTCATTTGAACAAAAATCAAGGGCTTTCATCGCTCCACCATCTTTCATTCTTTTTTTCATATTTTTCCCAAGGGTTTGTAGAAGCATCGTAGCACCTCTTTGTCCAACTTTTTTAACTGATTGTAATTCTACTTGTGCTTTTTTTGTTGGCGCAGCAACTAAAAGGGAAGTTGCTAAACTTAATAATAATATCTGTTTTAATCGTTTCATACATTTTTCTCCTGTTTCTTGATTTTTATTTAGAATTATAGCAGGACTTATAATATTTTAATGCAAACTTGACTATAATTGCGTAACTTATTTTAGAGAGGGAGCATTTCTATGGCAGAACTGTTTACATTTTTCGGTCTCATTTCAGAAAATCACAATTTTCTTTTTGTGACGCATATGATTTTATCAGCATTAATCGCAGTAGGACTAGCGAAGATGGCTATGTCTAACTTACAGGTAGTACCTTCAGGGACTCAAAATGTTATGGAGGCGTATATTAATGGTGTTTTAGAGATGTGTACGGATGTTATGGGTAGATTACATGCTCGTAAGTATCTTGCCTTAGTTGCAACTATTGGTCTTTTTGTTGGTATTGCTAACATCATCGGTATTATTCCGGGGTTTGAAGCTCCTTCATCTAGTCTTAATATGACACTTACACTTGCGCTTACTGTATTTGTATATTATAATTATGTTGGTATAAAGACACATGGTGTTATTAAATATTTTAAGCACTTCACAGGTCCTGTATGGTGGTTGGCATGGTTGATGTTCCCTGTAGAGATTGTTTCTCACTTCTCTCGTATTATCTCTCTTAGCTTCCGTCTTATGGGTAATATTAAGGGTGATGATATGTTCTTAGCGGTAATTTTAATGTTGGTGCCATGGGTTTTACCACTTATCCCATTTGCTCTTTTAACTTTTGGAGCTTTTTTACAGGCATTTATCTTTATGATGCTTACTTATGTTTATCTTGCTGGTGCAATCGTCGTAGAAGAACATTAGGGTTTCCCACTAATGCAAAAAGATATTTATGATCGCATCATAGGCTTTTTGCAGGGGGCATCTTGGGCTATTGTCCTTTTTGGTGCTCTCTTTACCTTCCAATTTGCAATCCTTTTTGGTTTCTCTTTTGCCCTTTTCCTTACAATCATTTACATTATAACTGCACTTTTTTTAATACTCCTTCTTGATGCGTTTATGGTAAATAAAGAGCGCTTGCGCGAAGCAAAAAAACAGACAGAACTTTTAGAAAAAATCTACGCAAAACATACTCACTCTTCATAGAGAGTTTATGCTCATAAAAGCATAAATTAGCTAAAATAGAAAAATTATAATATTTTTAAGGATATCTATGTTTGAAGTAGTTATTGGGCTTGAAGTCCATGTTCAGTTAAACACAAAAACAAAACTTTTCTGCTCTTGTGCAACGAGTTTTAACCATAAACAAAATACAAATACCTGTCCAACTTGTTTAGCCCTTCCCGGTGCGCTCCCTGTTCTTAACAAAGAGGTGATGCATAAGTCTATAATGCTTGGAACGGCTATTGATGCAACCATCAACAGAACTTCGTACTTTGATAGAAAGTCCTATTTCTATCCCGACTCTCCATCAGCATACCAGATTACACAACTCTACACTCCTATTGTAGAACATGGAAAGTTAGTCATTAACTTTGATGATGGCAGCGATAAAGTGATACGCATAAACCGTGCGCATATTGAAGCGGATGCAGGGAAAAATATTCATGATGGAGATATCTCTAAAGTGGATTTAAATCGTGCAGGGACACCACTTTTAGAGATAGTCTCCGAGCCAGATATGCGTAGTGCAGAGGAGGCAATTCTTTACCTGAAAAAACTTCACGCTATCATTCGATATCTTGACATCGGTGATGCAAATATGCAAGAGGGAAGCTTTCGTGTAGATGTAAATGTCTCTATCCGTCCAAAGGGTGATGAAAAGCTCTATACGCGTGTTGAGATTAAAAATATTAACTCCTTCAAGTTTATAGAAAAAGCGATAGAAGTAGAGGTGGCGCGTCAGAGTGAAGCGTGGGAAGATGGACTCTATGAGGAGGAGATCTTTCAAGAAACAAGACTCTTTGATCAGGTAAAGCAGGAGACTCGCTCCATGCGTGGAAAAGAGGAGGCTGCTGATTATAGATACTTTCCGGAACCAGATCTGCTTAAAGCCGTTGTAACAGATGAGATGATGGAAAAATACTCTGTTATCCCAGAACTTCCTGATGCAAAAAGAGAGCGTTTTATGCAGGAGTTTGGACTCAATGCTTACAATGCAGGGGTGATTACTGCTACTGTAGAGATGGCACACTTCTTTGAGACGATGATGAGCGAAGAGGGTGTCACCGGAAAAACTGCTACTTCTCTTTTAACAGTTGAACTCTTAGGAAGACTCAAAGGGGAGATGAATATTACAAACTCTCCCGTTAATGCAGAAAAACTCGGATTTTTAGCAAAACGCGTAGATGATAAAACAATTTCAGGAAAAGCTGCAAAAGAGGTTCTTGACTATCTGATGGAGCATGAGGATGCGAAGATAGATGCTGTTATAGAGAAGCTTGGACTCAAGCAGGTAACAGATACAGGTGCTATAGAGGCTATGTGCCAAGAGATTATTGATGCAAATCCCGAAAAAGTTGAGCAGTACAGAGGTGGAAAAGAGAAACTCTTTGGTTTTTTTGTTGGACAGGTTATGAAAGCGAGTAAGGGGAGTGCTAACCCTCAAGTAGTTAATGAAATTTTAAAAGTAAAGTTAGGTTAAAACCAATGATTAAGCGCTTGATTGTTGATGCTTCCTATGCTCTGCAAACTTCAAAATCCTATCAGGCGCGTAAGCAGTTTTTTAAAAACCTCTTAGATAATAATAAATATAAATACAAAAAGTATGTAGATATATTTATGATGATGCTTATCTTCTCAAGTGTCGCGGTTTTGATTCGAGAAGTGAAACACCCTATTCATGACTATCTCTTCTATTTTAACTCCTATGTTATCTCTATTATATTTTTTATTGAGTACCTTTTACGATTTTGGATACATAGTAGCATTTCTGCAATAATCGTTGAGAGGGCGGAGCATGATAGCCTTCTATCGAGAGAGTTTCATCTTTATAAAGCTTTTAAGAGGATACTCAAAGTAAAACTTGAGTATATGTTCTCTGTTACAGCAATAATTGATCTCTTAGCGGTAATGCCATTTTTCCACGAGCTGAGGCTTTTGCGCCTTTTCATCCTTTTTCGTGTCTTTAAGCTTTTTCGTTATGCAAATAGCTTTCAAACGCTTGCTTCTGTTTTAGCTACAAAGAGGTTTGAGTTTTTTACGCTTGCAATTTTCGCTTCCATAGTTATCTTCGTCTCCTCTGTGCTTATCTATGTAATGGAAGCTAATAATGCATCATCACCTATTGATACACTCTTTGAAGCACTCTACTGGTCAATAGTAACTATTTCTACTGTTGGATATGGAGACATGGTGCCTGTTACTCATGAGGGGAGGATTGTAGCACTTATAGTTATTACATCAGGTATAGCTGTACTTGCTTTTACAACTTCTTTAGTTGTCTCAGCATTTACAGAAAAACTTGATGAGATTCGTGAAGTAAAAACAATAGAAGATATTACAAAAATAAAGCAGTTTTATCTTATCTGCGGGTATGAAGAAGTCGCTCGAGATGTTGTTAAAAAGTTGCAAAGACGGGATAATAATATCATTATTATGGATAGTGATTTAAGTAGAGTGGAACAGGCAAAAAAAGATGGTTTTACTGCTTTAAACTATGATCCCGGTCAGCTGGAAAGTTATAAAAAGCTGCGTATAAATATGCAGACACAGATTAAACAGGTGCTTTGTCTAAGAGAAAATGATGTGGCAAATGTATATACAGCCCTTACCATTCGCTCACTTAACAAAGAATTACCTATACTTTCTCTTCTTATAGAGAATTCAAACCGTAAGAAGTTACAGTTTGCAGGAATCACTACTATAGTCTATCCTCAGGAATTGATTGGTCTCATAACGAGAGAGTTGGTAGGAAAGCCTGTTGCTTTTGAGGTTATACATGAACTTCGTAGTGAAGATTCTAATGTTCACATTCGTGAGCTTGCTGTGACACAAAGAGTAGTCGATGGGTTTGCAACAGTTGGTGATTTGGGAAATAAAAAATTTAGAATAGTTCTTCTGGGAGTGTATAAACAGAAAAACAAGCGTTTCTTTTTTAATCCTCTCGATAGCACTTTTCTTGAAAATGGTGATTATCTGCTGGTGATAGGAAACAAAGTCTTTATAAAAGAGTTTGAGAAACATCTTCATAAAAAGGTAAAAAATGCTTGACACTACTGCTTTGATTTTTGGTTTTAATAATTATGCTACAGAGATAGTGAAAAATGTACAGAGTGAGTATGCAAATGTGGAGATTTACTCCCTTCATAAGGAGGATACTTTAAACGAAGAGTATGATATAAAGCATTTTGATTTAAGCGAGAATTGGGATGAGATAGAGGAGAGTGTGGAGATTGAGAACTCTATCGCTTTTTGTATCTTAGAAGATACTGCTGAGAATATTTTTTTAGTTATCTCTTTGCGTTCTATATACAAGGAGCTGACGATAATCGCAGTTGCATCACATAAGGAGAATGCAAATAAACTACTGATGGCAGGGGCAAATAAGGTTATTCCTCTTGTTGAAACAACTGCGGATATTATTACAAATATGTTAGAGAGTCCTATCTCAAATGATGTTTTGCATGATATCCTTTATGAGAAGAGTGAGTTGAAGATTGCACAGATAAAGATAGGAAGCGAGAGTCACATCAAAGATGAGGAGCTATCAAGCATTGACTGGAGTCATTACCATGGAATTATAGTATTATCAGTAATGCATAAAGATATGAGTAGTGAGTTTATCTACTCCTCAAAGGCAAAACGACACATTATAGAGGAGGGGGATGTCCTAGTAGTTGTTGGTTTTGAAGAGGATATAAAAGCATTTGAAAATAAAATAGGGAGTAACCGATATGTCAATTGGAGTCATTGGAGCTGGTAAATGGGGGAGTGCTTTAGCCTTTGCCCTAAGTGAAAAAAATGAAATATTTATCCACTCACGCCGCAAGAGAGAGTTAGATAATTTTGTCTCTTTAGAGGAGATTTTGGAGTGTGAGTATTTAGTTATAACTGTACCTGCGCAGCAGGTTGCATCATGGCTAGAGTCACATTTTGAGTTCAAAGGACAAAAGATATTAGTAGCTTCAAAGGGTATAGAAGCGAGTAGTGGCAGATTTTTAAATGAGATATATGCAGAGTATGTTCCTGATGCAAATATCGCTTTTCTCTCAGGTCCCTCTTTTGCGGTAGAAGTACAACAATCTCTGCCAACAGCTCTTGTAGTAAATGCTTCAAATGAGAAGCTCTCTGAAATATTTGCATCGTACTTTCCGTCCTTCATAAAAGCATATACTTCAACAGATGTTATAGGAGCAGAAGTAGCAGGAGCGTATAAAAATGTTATTGCGATAGCTGCGGGTATCTGTGAGGGACTCTCTCTTGGAAATAATGCAGCAGCTGCACTTATCTCTCGTGGACTTGTTGAGATGGAGCGTTTTGGTGTGCATCATGGTGCTAAAAGTGAGACTTTTTTGGGACTTGGCGGAGCAGGAGATCTCTTTTTGACTGCATCATCGAGTATGAGTAGAAATTTTCGCGTGGGACTCGGCATTGCACAAGGAAAATCACAAGCAGATATTTTAGAGGAGCTTGGTGAAGTTGCTGAGGGAATAGGAACAGCGTATGCGCTTAAAGAGATTTCAGAATCTAAAAAAC
This sequence comes from Sulfurimonas sp., assembly GCA_027083035.1. GTDB lineage: Bacteria > Campylobacterota > Campylobacteria > Campylobacterales > Sulfurimonadaceae > Sulfurimonas. Next base: position 8,144 of record JALWSY010000192.1, read on the forward strand.
TCTATCTGCCAATAGCACAAGAGGTACACGCGATGCTAGAGGGAAAATCACCGAAGGCATCGCTAAAAGATTTACTGACATCATGAAAGCTGCACTAAAAGTCCACTCGCCTCAAATTTTGAAAATCTTACTCTCACTTGTTATAGGTGTGCTGTTTTATTTTATCGGAACTACTGCCTTCACGCATGAGCATTCACTACTTATCGGTGTGGTGGCTCTGCTTGTAACACTTTGGACAAATGAGGGACTTCCTTTGGGGGTTGTTTCACTTTTACCAATTATTCTTTTTCCAACTCTCGGTATTTTAGGTACAAAAGCGACGACTGTAAACTATTCACACCCTATTATCTATCTCTTTTTAGGCGGGTTTATTTTAGCTATAGGGGTAGAGAAGACAAATCTGCATAGATATATAGCTGATAAAATCCTCTCCTTTTTTCCAAATACCGCACGAGGTATCATCTTCTCTTTAGTGATAACTTCAGGTATCTTAAGTTCTATACTCTCAAATACGACAACAACACTTCTTCTTATCTCTATTGCACTCTTTTTAACAGATCAGGTGGCACTTAAGATGCGTTTTGCACTTGCTATAGCGTATGGGGCAAGTGTCGGGGGTATTATTACACCTATTGGGACACCGCCAAATCTTATTTTATTTGGTATTATGAGTGATAAGGGGATGGAGCAGATAAGTTTTTTTAAATGGGTAGCTATGGTTGCTCCTTTGGCTTTTTTGATGCTTTTTGTTGTGGGGTTTTTACTGAGTTTAGGTGTCAAAGATATGCAGATTAAACGAAATGAGAGGCACTCTACTCTTAATGGAGAACAGAGAAAAGTGCTTTTTCTTTTAGGTGCTTTGGTGCTTTTACTTTTTGTAAATGCTCCTATAAAGCCTTACTGGAATGGTTTGGGAATGAGTGAATCTGTAATTTTACTTGGAGCGGGGTTATTTTTATTTATGCCTTTTTTTAATGTGCTTGATTGGGATAAAGATACAAAGCGTGTCCCTTTTAAAATTATGTTTCTCTTTGGCGCAGGTTTTTCTATTGCCAAGGCATTCTCTACAACAGGACTCGCTGATGCAGTAGCTGCGTATCTTCTTGCCGTAACAGATTTGACACCTATTTTGCTTCTGTTAGTTATTGCTTCTATGATAACTTTTACAACAGAGATAACCTCAAATACAGCACTTATCTCTATAATGCTTCCTGTTATCTATGCTATCTCAGTACAATCAGGCATAAATGTAACACTTTTTATGATGGTTGCAACAGTATGTGCAAGTTATGCTTTTATGCTTCCAATAGCTACAGCACCAAATGCCATAGCCATGAGTAGTGGGGCTGTTCATGTAAAAGAGATGATTCGTTATGGTGTGATTTTAAATCTTGTCGGTATCTTTTTGATTGTACTTATTGCAGAGTATTTTTGGAAAGGTTTTATTTAAGTTTAATTTAAAAAAGGAGAAAAAATGGTAGTACACATTGTTATGTTTAAATTTAAAGAGGAGGGTAAAAGCGAAACCCTTGTAAAAGTAAAAGAGCTTTTGGAGTCACTAGCATCAAAGCTAGATGTTTTAATCTCTTTAGAAGTTGGTATCAACTTTGACACAGCCCCAAGGGCGATGGATCTCTCTTTATACTCAAAGTTTGCATCAAAAGAGGACTTAGCTACATATGCAATACATCCAGAACATCTAAAGGTAGTAGAGTTTATAAAGAGTGTTGCTATAGAGTCTAAAGTAGTAG